>JAJFMR010000202.1 GCA_020696915.1 Rhizobiaceae bacterium
GGGCAAACCCGATGCAGCGCGCGTCGCAGCACGACGACTGCTGGAAGTGTCGCCGGCCTTCTCGGTCGGCGCTTACGAGCGAACGGAGCTGTTTCGGCCGCCCTTGATGGATGCTCTGACCGCGGCGTTGCGGACGGCTGATCTGCCCGAGTGAAGGCGGTCCGAGCGGTGCGCCTGACGGCGTTTCCGTGGCCATCCCCGCCCGTCAGATTTTACCGACCGGCCGCGTTCGCTGGACGCCGCCGTTCATGGATGCCTGGGTGACCGGAAAAACACCTTCGTGCCAGTCGGCAGTACGTCAAAGCACACGTCAGGCCCACCGGCCCTTGCCATTGGCGGGCCACTGCTCCTGTCAGCGAACGAATTCGTCGACGCGGCGAATGGTTAGGCGGCGATTCCGGCTTGTGCTCCCGCGCCAACGGGTACCTCACCCCACCCATTCGTCAACCAAGCGGGCGTGCTGCCCCCAAATCTGCTTCCGTGTGAGCGGGCGCTTGGTGCCGACCTTCTTTCCAGCGTTCCAAGCGGCGCGCTCGCGGCTAACATCATCAAAATGGGGTCGGCCAACTGCGATTTCCGCATACGCGTCGCCACGCCACTCTCCGAACAGGACGCTGAAGAAGGCTTGGTTGCGCTTCTTGGCGTGCGCGATGAGCGTGTCGTAACGAGGGATGGCTTTAGATCCGCTACGATATAGCCGAACCGGCGAACGACGCAAAAGGCAAAGTGCGAGCCATCTGTCTTGGTGATTCCGCCGGCCACAGTGGGTCTCGATAACCTTCATAACTGGATCGTGCTTGATGTCTCCGGACCGATAGTCATCGAGGCTCGGCCGCTTGAACTCAACGATTGTGATCGTAGTACCGTCATTTCGCCGAGTACGAGGCTGTCGCCGAAGAACGCGAGATCGGCGATCTTGTCGTTTGACACCGCCTCGAAGAGTGGGAAGCGGGAAGCCGTGTAGGTCCTTGCTGACACGGGTACGCTACGTCGCCGCTGCTCACTGCGGCAGCGGCTTGCCTGTGGCCTCAGCCACCATGTACTCGGCGTACCAGGCCGGCCAGTTCTCATCACGCTGACCGCCTGTCCGCTTCTCGTGCTCGCCGTGCGCGAGCGCCGCGCGCCAGAGGGCGGCCGCGAGCTCGGTCGACGAGGTGAACCTCGTGACGTTCGTGTCCACGCGGCCCGGCAATCGCGCGGTGACCTCCTGCAGCAGCCAGCCATTGCCGTCCGGATCGCTGAACGAGGCGAATGAGCGGTAGCTGCGCTTCTCGGGATCCAGACCGCCGGTCCGGACTCGCCCAAACAGGTAGGGCTCGTCCATGCCTGTGTATACGCCAGTGTCGTGAAACACCTCGCTGATCTCGACACCGCGACCAAGCAACTCGCTGCGAACGGCCTCGATGTCTGAGACGATGAGGTACAGTCCCTGGGCCGAGCCTGGTGCAGCCGCTGTGATGTTCTTGCCGAGGATGACCGAGCACCCGGAGCCCGGCGGTGTGAACTGCATTATCCGGAAGTCGTCACCGGACGCGAATTCAGCGTCGAGCCTCCAACCCAAGCCGCCGTAAAAGCGCTTGGCGCGATCGACGTCCGAAACAGGAATGACCACGATCTCGAGCTTCGTGTCGAGCGCCCCGGCCTTCGGGGTCTCGCTCGAAGCCTCGCTGCTAGCCAACGTAGCACTGCTCATGTCAATCTCCTGGGGTTTGAGTGACTTCAGAATGGCAGTCGATCTAATATCACATCGATGCGCTTGCGCGCTCCTTGCCCTCGTCAACTAATCCGGCATGAGGCCAAGCCGGATCCATTCGAATTGCGATAGGCGTCTTGAGGTGCCATCTTGCCGTCCGGCACGGTCGCGACAAAAGGCGGCGGTGGTGGCGGCGATGACGTCGACGACGGCCAAACTGGTACCTGCGAGTGCCCTACGGCGGTCTGCACGACGTCGGCCTGTTGAAAACCCTGACCATTGCAGTCGACACCGCACGGATGCTGACGTCGAACGCAGTCGAGACCGCTGTCGCGGCGGCGCGCCTGGCCGACGACGCTAGATTCGTCGGGTGGCGTGCTGCTGGGCTATGGGGAGGCTACTTCGGGCTGGCCGTGCTGGCCGCCACCCTGGATGACGTAGAGCCAGGATGCGGGTTGGGACGCTGTCGGTTTCGCCCATCTGCGTCGCGCGGTTAGCGGCATGGAAGAGGAACAATCTCCAGCAATCAATGGCCCCCTTCGCGCCTTTACCCGTGAAATTGCCGGCAAGTGGCCTCACTGACTTTTTCTTCGTCCGATACAGCGATCCGCGCCGGGACATTCGCTTGCGGTTCCGCGGCGAACCAACACGCCTTCTCACCGACCTGCTGCCACGGGTAATGGCGTGGGCGACCGATCTGACCAGTTCAGGTGTGTGCCACCGATTTCTCATTAGACACCTACGACCGCGAGTTGGATCGCTTCGGTGGATCACAAGGCCTCGCTGTTGCCGAGAACTTCTTCTGCGCCGACAGTGCTGCTGTCAGCGACCTCTTGGCATCCTGTCCGATCGAACCGCTACCCACAGCCTTCATGACATTCGACGCGATCCTTTGCGGATTCGGCTTGAGCGGGCAGCAACGGGCGATTTGGTGCACGGCGCGCTGCGGGCCGCGGCATGAGTCCGGTGCCGACCACCGCGAATGGAAACGGCTCCTGAGGCCGATGCGATGAAGCCGCACCGCAACCCCTCAACGAACTGCTTACCCGGTTCCGCACTGCCGGCGCTCGCCTGCATGCCGCCATTACGGGGCTGCACGACAGTGGATGTTCGTCGCGCACTCCGGCCGAACTGCACATCAGCCTCGTGCACCTGCATCTCAACCGATTGCTGGGCGCCGACCGGGCCACCGAAAGACGCGTGTATGGGCGCTGCAGCGACTGCGACATGGTCTCACACCGCGCAACCGAAGACCTTGAACATGATCCCTGGCCTTCCAGTACCAGGCACTGTCACCCAAGTTGCCGACGCCCCGCGCGGGCAGGCGGCCGGACCGATCTTCTCGCGCTCGCGCAGCACTGCTCGGGCTCATGAATGTCCACGGCAGCAGCCCCATCATTGGCAGGCACGGAACTTTTCAATTCCGCGTACCGTTTCCGGCCGGTTCAAAGCCTCGGGAAATGGCGGGTTGGCTTGGATACCGTCGGCTTGCAGCATCAGGTTGCCGGCCAGCCAGTGGCTGCAGCCAAGGCATCGCGCTCACCGGTGCTGCGCACGCCGTTCAAGCGGCGACTGCCTCACGAACCTGATCGGTCGCCGCATCCAGAAAGCCTTGCGCGAGGCTGAGGTCGTTGACGGCCCGCGAGAGGAGCACCGCACCGACCATTGTCGAGAGGATGGCCATGGCCTTGCCACTGGGTTCCTCGCCGTCGGCCTCGCCAACCCAGCTACCGAGCAGCTCGAGGTATTCCCTGATCCCGGATTCGAATGACGCTTTCACGTCGGCGCCCTGCCGGGCAGCATCCGAGCCGAGCGCAACGACCGGGCAGCCATCCATCCTTTCTCCACGATGATCCATGCTGAGGTAGAATGCGATCACCGCGCCAAGCGGGTCCTGCGGATTGGCCTCGACAGCGGCCGACCATCGGCTGGAAGCGCTCTCCAACGCGCGCCGGGACGCCTGCGCAGCCAGATCCTCCTTTGACGCGAACTGCTTGTAAAAGGCGCCCTGGGTCAGCCCCGCGCCCTTCATCAGATCCTTAAGGCCGATGCCGTCAAAGCCGCGCTCCCGGAAAAGGCGGCTTGCCACGTTGATCACGGTTTCGCGGTTTTCCGCAGCCTGAATGCGACTTACGCGCATCGTCATCTCCTTTTTAGATTGCATTCGTAATCTATACCCCATATAGAGGCAGAACGCAATCTAACAAGAGGAGATACGAAATGATCCGCACAACCTTAAGCGCATCGCTCGTGGCGGCGCTGTTTGTTGCTACCCCGGCCTTTGCCGAGGAAGCCACCATGGGACGCCCGATCGAAGGCGGCAGCCTGCACGGGGGACACCTCGACATGGTGGCCTACTACGTCCCGGTCGACGGCGCCCTCCTGGAGGTCACCGCCACTTTCGCCCCCAAGATCGGGGGCGATCCGCTGCGGGTCGTCATGGGCCTCGCCGACGGCGACGCCGTGGCTTTTTCCATGCCAGGCCACAAGGACTCGCTCTACGCGTTCTCGAGGTCCGGCGAGGAGGTGACGGTGTCGACCGAGCCCGACATGCACCTGCGAGCCGATGCGCTCATGAACTGAACCGCTGTGGAGACCGCAGCCTGCGTCCCGCTGGCCGTGGGCTCACGTTAGCCGGGACCGATGCAGAGACCGAACGCAATCCATCTCGAGATGAGGCGACGAGCGTGAAAAAGAAACCCGCCATTGTGCTGGCAGGCATCCTGATCGTGATTTCAGGGGCAGCAGCATTCGCCACGCTTGCCATTCCTCCAAAGGTTGCCTCTGCCGTGAGCGACCCGAGGCAGGAGCCGCCGATCGTCAGATTGGTCAGGGCAGCACCGGTGACCGGAGCCGAACGCAGCTTCACCGGCACCATCGGGGCGAGGGTTGAGAGCAATCTCGGCTTTCGCGTGTCGGGCAAGATCGTGGAACGGCTCGTCGACGTCGGTCAGGAAGTCAAAGGCGGTCAGCCGCTGATGCGGATCGACGATACCGATCTTCGCCTTGCGCTCACGGCGAAGCGCAACGCCGTTGCGGCGGCGCGTGCATCCGTCATTCAGGCGGAACCGGATGAACGGCGATACGCCAGTTTGCTCAAGGACGGATGGGTCCCCCGACAGCGCTACGAGCAGGCGAAGGCTGCACTGGATACGGCCAGGGCGCAACTCGCCGCTGCCGACGCCCAGGCACGGATCGCCGAGAACGAGGCGACCTATGCGGTCCTGCTGGCGGACGCGGATGGAACGGTGGTCGAGACGCCTGGCGAGCCGGGACAGGTCGTCTCCGCCGGCCAGCCGGTGGTCCGTGTCGCCAAGGCCGGACCCCGCGAGGCGGTGGTAGCACTTCCCGAAACGATCCGGCCTGAGATCGGGTCGGCGGCCGAGGCCAGCGTGTATGGCGGCGATGGGCGCCGCCATACGACACGTCTCCGGCAACTGTCGAACTCCGCCGACGTCGAGACCCGTACCTATGAGGCCCGTTATGTGCTCGACGGAGAGGCCGCGGCAGCACCGCTTGGCGCGACGGTAACCATCCGGCTGGCGAGCCAGGCACGACAGCTGGAAGTCCAGGTGCCGCTGGGAGCCGTGCTCGATAACGGCGAGAAGACCGGCGTCTGGGTCCTGGACAGCGCCACCTCGACCGTACGGTTTCAGCCCGTCCAACTTGTCCGTGTAACCAGCGAATCCGCTGTCATCTCCGGACTGACCTCCCGCGATACGATCGTTTCGCTCGGCGCTCATCTCCTCAAGGAGGGCGCTCGCGTCAGGACTGCACCGGGGGGCACCTGATGATCAAACTCAACCTTTCCGCGACCACCGTTGGAGGACTCCAATGCTCTACAGTCACATCGTCGAAAAAGAGATCCGAAAGACCTTCGACCACGTCAACAGCCATCGCTGGGATGAGGCGGTGAAAGCCGTCGCGCCGAACGTCCATCACCGCGTTTCCGGCGTCCACGCACTTGGTGGCGAGCGCCACGACAAAGAGGCCGTGCGCCGCTGGTTCGAGCGCCTCGGCCGCGTCCTGCCCACTCTCCACATCACGGTCAACAACATCCGGGTGACGGGTTGGCCGTGGAATACTACCGTGTTTGCGCAGTGGGACGGCACCGCAACGCTGCTTGACGGCGACGCGCCGTACGTCAACCGTGGCCTACACGTGTTCACTCTGCGGTGGGGCAGAGTCCATGCACTCGAGGAATTTCAGGATTCACAAGCGGCAGCCAATGCTCTTGCCGTCCAAGCGGCAAGTGGCCTCGACGAGGCCGTCGCCGA
>JAJFMR010000203.1 GCA_020696915.1 Rhizobiaceae bacterium
GCCAGGAAACCGTTGAGGCCGATGACCACGGCCATCGCCGTGGCGAGCTGGACGAGCCGCCGTGCCGGAGCCGCCTCGACCGGGATCAGGCGCCAGTTTGGACGGCCCGGCGACAGCGTCGCGCGGGCCAGCCTGTTGACGCCGAACACCACCCCGACGACCTCGAACAGCGACCTCAGGAAGACCCCGATGTCGCCGCGCAGCACGTTGTAATAATCGAAGAAAAACAGGCTGGAGACCAGAAACATCGCCACTGCGGCGGTCGGCAGCAGGGTCGACCAGAAGGCCACCGAGAGGCGGCTGAGATAGGAGGGGTTCATGGCTGCCGGGTCGGCGTCGAAGAAGCGGTGGAAGACACGGCGGCCGCCCACCAGCAGCACCACCGCGGCCAGCAAGGCGAGGCAAGCCGCCGCCAGCGCCGCCTGGAACTTGAACTGGTAGACGAACCGGAGCCACGACGAGAAGGCCCGGTAGAGAGCCGTGAACTCGGCACGCACGTCCAGCCGGAGCGCGCTGTCGAACGTGTCGGCCAGCGGATAGCGCCGCGTCAGGAAGGTCCGGAAAAGCTCGCTGCGCATGGCGGAGATTTTTTCGGTGAGGCCATGGATCCTGACGGTCAGCTGTTCGGCCAGCCCGAGCACCGCGTTGATCTCGGCCTTTTCCGACCGCAGCTCCTGCCGTTCCCGCGTAACGATATCCGGCTCGGCAGTCTCGCCTTCGGGAGGCGGCGGACCGAGCTGTTCCAGGCGTGCGTTGATCTCGGAAAGCCGCGGCCGGAACGCCACGCTGCTTTCGAAGACCTTGCCCTGGATGTCCTCGAGCTCCAGGCTGGTCTCGACGAGCTTCGGGTCGTTTTCGGCGTTTTCCTCGATGTCGCGCTCGAGCCCGTCGACCTGCACGCCGAACCCTTCGATCACTCCCCGCTGTTCGGCAACCAGTCGGTTGCCCGGGCCCTCGGCCCCCTGCCCCCAGGCAACCGCCGGCGCCGCCGCGGCGGCGATCAGCACGCCCAGCGCAAGCAGCTTCCGGATTGTCTTGAATGGCATGTCGACGGGCGCCCCTTGAGGATTTCGTTCGGGAACCGGATGCGGCGCGCCATTGATACTGACGGCAACCCGCAGCGGCAAGCAGGGGCGGGCGCGGCGAAAAACGGAAGCGATTCCCTTTGGCCGTGCGATGCTCTACTCTCCGACCGGCCGGAGCGGATCAAGGGGATCATGAGGGAGTATTCTGCCTTTTCGCTGCTCCGGAACGCGCTTTCGGGGAATCGGGACTGGAGGCCGGTCTGGCGCAAGGCGGCGCCGCGGCCGGCCTATGACGTGGTGGTGGTCGGCGGCGGCGGTCACGGCCTGGCCACCGCCTACTACCTGGCCAGGCAGCACGGCATCACCGACGTGGCCGTCGTGGAGAAGGGCTGGCTCGGCTCCGGCAATGTCGGCCGCAACACGACGGCCGTGCGCTCCAACTATCTGTTGCCGGAGAACCAGCGCTTCTACGAGCACTCGATGAAGATGTGGGAGGGCCTCTCGCATGAGCTCAATTACAACGTCATGTTTTCGCAGCGCGGCTGCCTGAACCTGGCGCACACGCCGGCCCAGCTCGACGAGTTCGCGCGCCGCGGCAATGCCATGCGCCACGAGGGCATCGACGCCGAGCTGATGACGGTCGGACGGATTGCCCGGGAGGTGCCGGGCCTCGACACCTCGGCTTCGGCACGCTTTCCGATCGTCGGCGGCCTGATGCAGCGCCGCGCCGGCACGGCGCGCCATGACGCGGTCGCCTGGGGCTATGCGCGCGGCGCCGACCGGCTCGGCGTCGACATCATCGAGAATTGCGAGGTCACCGGCTTCCGGCGCGAGGGCGAACGCATCGCCGGCGTCGTCACCACGCGCGGCGACATCCGCGCCCGCAAGGTCGCGGTGGCCGTCGCCGGCCACACCGGCGAGGTCATGCGGCGCGCCGGCGTCGACCGGCTGCCGATCGAGAGCCAGGTGCTCCAGGCTTTCGTATCGGAATCGCTGAAACCGTTCCTGCACACGGTGATCACCTTCGGCATGGGCCATTTCTACATGGCGCAGTCCGACAAGGGCGGACTGATCTATGGCGGCGGGCTCGACGGCTACAACAGCTATGCCCAGCGCGGCAACCTGCCGATCGTCGAGGAGGTGACGGCCGAAATGCTGGCGCTGTTTCCCGGCCTGGCGCGCGTCCGGCTGCTGCGCTCGTGGGGCGGCACCACCGACATGTCGATGGACGGGTCGCCGATCATCACCTGCGGGCCGCTGCCCGGTCTCTACCTGAACTGCGGCTGGTGCTACGGCGGCTTCAAGGCGACGCCCGCCTCCGGTCTCTGCTTTGCCCACACGATCGCCAGGGACGAACCGCATCCGCTCAATGCGCCATTCACGCTGGACCGTTTCCACCGCGGCACCGTCATCGACGACAAGGGCCAGGGCGCCACACCCAACCTCCACTAGCCAAAGATGCTGATCACCTGTCCCTACTGCGGTCCCCGCGACCTCGCCGAATTCGCCTACCAGGGCGACGGCAACCGGACGCGACCGGATCCTGCCTCCATGGACCAGGATGCCTGGAACGCCTATGTCTACGACCGCCACAACCCGGCCGGCGCGCATCATGAATTCTGGCAGCATTCCGGCGGCTGCCGGGCGCATCTGGCGGTGACCCGCGACACGCTCACCCACGCCATCACCTCCGTGGCCTTTGCCCGGGAACTCGGACACAGGCGCTCGCTCAGGCGCGATCGGCCGGAGCGCGGCGGATGAGCCCGCGACGCACCCCGACCGGCGGCCGCATCGACCGCTCGCGCAGCATTCGCTTCCGCTTCGACGGCGCCGACTGCACCGGGCATCCCGGCGACACGCTGGCTTCCGCGCTGCTGGCGGCCGGCGTCATCCAGTTCGGGCGCTCGTTCAAATACCACCGGCCGCGCGGCGTGCTCGCCGCCGGCATCGAGGAGCCGAACGCCCTGGTCACGGTGCTCGAGGGCGACGTCCGCGAGCCCAATATCCCGGCCACCCGGATCGAGATCTTCGACGGCCTGACGGCTACCAGCCAGAACCGCTTTCCATCGCTTGCCCTGGACGTCGGGGCGCTCGGCCAGCTCGGCGGCGGCCTTCTGTCCGCCGGTTTCTACTACAAGACCTTCATGGGCCCGGCAGTCGGGCCCCTGAAGGGCACCGCCGTCTGGATGTGGTGCGAGCGCTTCATCCGCCGCGCCGCCGGTCTGGGCCGCGCCGGGACCGCGCCCGACCCGGCGCGCTACGAGCGCATGAACGCCTTCTGCGACGTCCTCGTCGTCGGCTCCGGACCGGCCGGCCTGATGGCCGCCAGAGCCGCGGCCGCAAGCGGCGCGCGGGTCATCCTGGCCGAACTCGAGCCGAGGTTCGGCGGCTCGACCAGCTTTTCGGGCGAAACGATCGACGGGATGCCGGCGCACGACTGGGCGGCTTCCGTCGTCGACGACCTGCGCGGCCGGGCCAATGTGCGCCTGCTGCCGCGGACCACCGTATGGGGATATTACGACGGCAATCTGCTGGCGGCCGTGGAGCGGGTCGCCGGCCGCCGGCCGGACGCCAGGCGGGAAGCGCCGCGCCATCGTCACTGGGTCATCAGCGCCGCACGCGTCGTGCTGGCGACGGGCGCCATGGAGCGGCCGCTCGTCTTTCCAGGCAACGATCGGCCGGGCGTGATGCTGGCGTCGGCGGCCGAACGGTACGCCGCCGAATACGGCGTGCTCTGCGGCGAGCGGATCGTCGTCTTCACCAACAATGACAGCGCCTATCGCGCCGCTGCCGCTCTCGGCCGTGCCGGTGCCGTGATTGGCGCGATCGTCGACCTGCGGCAGGAGATTTCGGCCGCCGCGCGGGCGCTGGCCGGCGCCACCGGGGCGGAATTGCTGCCGGCGCACGCCGTCGTCGCGACGAATGGCGCAAGATCGCTGGCCGGCATCGAGCTGCAGCGCTTCGATGCAGCCGCGAAAATGCTCTCCGGCGACAGGAGGCCGCTGCAGGCGGATTGCCTGCTGGTGTCCGGCGGCTGGTCGCCGACCATCCAGCTGGCGGCGCAGGCCGGCGGACGCGCCGAATGGGACATGGCATTGCAGGCCTTCCTGCCGCCGCAGCAGGCGGAAGGCTGGATCGGCGCCGGTGCCGTCATTGGCAAGTTCGACACGCAGGCGGCGCTGGCCGGCGGGCTGCAGGCCGGCAATGCGGCGGCCGGCCCGGCCGTGGACGGGTCGGTGCCGCCTGCCGTCGATGCCGTGGCGCTCGACCCGCGCCCGGCGGCCATCCTCGAGATCCCGGCGCCGGGCAAGGCCTTCGTCGACTTCCAGCACGACGTCACCGCCGAGGACATCCGCATCGCCCACCGCGAGGGCTTTTTCTCAGCCGAGCACCTGAAACGCTACACGACGCTCGGCATGGCGACCGACCAGGGCAAGACCTCGAACGTCGCCGGACTGGCGATCATGGCCGACCTGCTCGGCAGGACGATTCCCGAGACCGGCACGACGCGCTTCCGGCCGCCCTTCGCTCCGGTGTCGCTCGGCGCGCTCGCCGCCGAGCGCTATGGAGACGTCAGGCCGGAACGCCTGACGCCGATGCACGACTGGCATGTCTCGAACGGGGCGACGATGTATGCGGCCGGCCTCTGGCAGCGCCCCATGGTCTACGCGCTGTCCGGCGAGTCGGTCGAGCAGGCCTATGTCAGGGAGGCCCGCACGACCCGCGAACGAGCCGGCATCGTCGACGTCTCGACGCTCGGCAAGATCGCCGTCCAGGGTCCCGACGCGGCGGATTTCCTCGACCGCGTCTACACCAATGTCCTTTCGACGCTGCCGGTCGGCAAGGCGCGCTACGGGCTGATGCTGCGCGAGGACGGCATGGTGCTCGACGACGGCACCGCCTGGCGGCTTGCCGCCGACGACTTCCTGGTGACCACGACCACGGCCAATGCCGGCAAGGTGATGCAGCATCTCGAATATCTGCTCGAAATTGTCTGGCCGGAGCTCCGCGTCGGCCTGACCTCGGTGACGGACCAGTGGGCGGGCGCCGCCATCGGCGGGCCGCGGGCAAGGGAAATCCTCGGGCTTTGCGTCGAGGGCACCGCCGTCGACGGGCAGGCACTGCCGTTCATGGGAATCGTGCATGGCGAGATCGCCGGCGCGCCGGTGATGATCTGCCGCCTGTCCTTCTCCGGCGAGATGGCTTTCGAAGTCTATTGCGGCGCCGGCCACGGCACGCATGTCTGGGACGCACTTGTTGCCGCCGGAAAGGATTTCGGCCTCGTCCCCTATGGGCTCGAGGCGCTGGGCACGATGCGCATCGAGAAAGGCCATGTCACGGGCGCCGAGATCGACGGCCGCACCACCGCCCGCGACCTCCACCTCGACTGGCTGCTGTCGAAGAAGAAGCCTTTCGTCGGCTCGATGATGATGGACCGCGAGGGGCTGGTGCGGGCCGACCGCCTGCAGCTGGTCGGGGTGGTGTCGCTCGACGGAACCGCGCTTGCAGGCGGCGCCCACATCGTCGAGCAGCTCGACGTCAAAACGCCGCGCCGCTCCATCGGTCACCTCACCGCCGCCTGTTATTCGCCGGCGCTCGGCCGCCACATCGGGCTGGCGCTGGTCAAGGGCGGCAAGGCGCGGCACGGCACGCGCGCCTTCCTGTCGGACCCGCTGCGGCGGCGTTTCGGGCCGGTCGAAATCGTCAGCCATCATTTCTACGACCCGGAAGGCAGGCGCATGCATGGTTGACCAGCTCTCGCCCCTGGGAGCGGCGTGGAGGCCCGGAGCGCACGGCCACGTCGCCGAGGGCATCGGCGTTTCGCTCACCGAGATGCAGCCGGCCTCGATCGTCCAGCTCGCCGCATGGCCGGGACGGCAGCGCGAGATGCTGGAAGCGATCGCGGAAATCGCCGGATTCCCGCTGCCCGACGGTG
>JAJFMR010000005.1 GCA_020696915.1 Rhizobiaceae bacterium
ATATCGAGATCTCCCCGGTAAAGACATCAGCACCGACCTCCCTCATCCTGAGGTGCCGCCGCAGGCGGCCTCGAAGGACGCACTTATCGATCCAGAAAAGGCGGCGCCTTCATGGTTGCCGGCACCGCGACGTCGAGCCGGGTGAGGATGGTCGGCGCGAGCTGCAGCTGGTCGAGCAGCAGGTCTGGCTGCGGGCCCTTTCCGCTGCCGAAATAATAGAGGGCGAAATCCTGCATCTCGTCGTCGTGGCCGCCATGGTGGCCGCGGCCGGTCTGCCCGTGATCGGCCGTCACGATGACCTCGTAGCCGTCGCTCAGCCAGCGCGGAAGCCAGGCGGCGAGCTGCGCGTCGATCAGGAAGAGCGCGTGGTCCATCTCGGCGCAGTCATGTCCAAAGCGGTGGCCCATCGAGTCCAGCGTGCAGGTGTGGACGATGCCGTAGTCGATGCCGTGACGGGCCGTCAGCATGGTCAGCGTCGCAAAAAGATCGGCGTCGCTCGGCGTCATCTGGTTCACCCGGTCGTAGCCGCTCATCGTGTGGAAGCGGCCATGCGCGATCGGCCCGCCGGGCTCGTCATATTCGATGTCGCGGAGCGGATCGAAGGGCGCCCGGTTGAAGAAGACCGACCAGAAGGAATGGGCCACCGCACCCGTCCTGCGGTCGGCCTTCGAAACCTCCGAAAAGATGTCGGGCTGGCTGATGCGAAACAGGATGTCGTTCGACAGAATGCCGTGCTCCTGAGGCGGCACGCCCGTGTGAATGGAGGCGTAGCAGGAAGCCGACGTGGAGGGCAGCACCGAGCGCATGCGCCAGAGCCGTGCGTCGCCGGAAGCGACCCAGCCCTCCAGATTGCCCATGTAGCGGCGCCAGTTGCGCCAGGGCAGGCCGTCCAGTACCACGAGCAGCAGCTTCGGGGAGGGGGCGGGCAGGGTCAGTTACCGGCGCTTGCCATGCGCCGGCCGCCGATCGCCTTTTCCAGCCAGCCGATCTCCATCTCCGGCACGGAGGACAGGAGCAGGTCCGTATAGGCGTCGAAGGGCGGTGACAGAACCTTGCTCTTCTGCCCGTAGCGCACCACTTCGCCTCGATACATCACGGCGATCGAATCGGCGATGGACTTTACCGTCGCGAGATCGTGGGTGATGAAGAGGTAGGCGACACCTTCCTCCTTCTGCAGGTCTAGCAGCAGCTTCAGGATGCCGTTGGCGACGAGCGGGTCGAGCGCCGAGGTGACCTCGTCGCAGATGATCAGCCTGGGCTGGGCGGCCAGCGCCCGGGCAATGCAGACGCGCTGCTTCTGTCCGCCCGACAGTTCGGCGGGATAACGATCCGCGAAGCCCTTGCCCATCTCGATCTTCTCGAGCAGTTCGGCGACCCGCCGGTCGCGCTCGGCACCCTTCAGTCCGAAGTAGAACTCCAGCGGCCGGCCGATGATCGTCGCCACCGGCTGGCGCGGGTTCATCGCCACGTCGGCCATCTGGTAGATCATCTGCAGCTGGCGCAGATCGTCCTTGCTGCGGTCGGACAGGCGGTTGCCGAGCTTCCTGCCGCCGAAGGTCACCGAGCCTTTCTCGGGCGGCAGCAGCCCGGTGATGGCGCGGGCCAGCGTCGACTTTCCGGAGCCGGATTCACCGACCACGGCGAGCGTCTGTCCCGGGAAGATGTCCACGGAAACGTCCTTCAGCACCTTCACGAGGCCGCCGCCATACGAGGCCGTGACGTTCTTGACCGACAGGAACGGCGTGCCGCCCGGCTGCTGCTCGTCGTGGCTGATCTCGTGCACGGACACCAGGGCGTTGGTGTATTCCTGGCGCGGCTCCTTGATGATCTGGCGGGTGCCGCCCCATTCCACAAGCCGCCCGTGGCGCAGCACCATGATCTCGTCCGACACCTGGGCGACCACGGCCAGGTCGTGGGTGATGTAGAGGGCCGCGACGCGCGTGTCGCGGATCGCCTCCTTGATCGCCGCGAGCACGTCGATCTGGGTGGTGACGTCGAGCGCCGTGGTCGGCTCGTCGAAGACGATCAGGTCGGGCTCGGGGCACAGCGCCATGGCCGTCATGACCCGCTGCAACTGGCCTCCGGACACCTGGTGGGGAAAGCGCCTGCCGATGTTTTCCGGGTCCGGCAGGCTGAGCTTCCTGAACAGGGCGACCGCCCGCCGCTCGGCCTCGGCGCGGCCGGCGACCCCGTGCAGCAGCGCCGCCTCGACCACCTGGTCCATCAATCGGTGCGCGGGATTGAACGCGGCGGCAGCCGACTGCGCGACATAGCAGACTTCCCGACCGCGCAGCTTGCGCGTGGTGCTGCTTCCGGCCCTCAGAATGTCGCGGCCGTTGAGCACGACCTCGCCGCCGGTGATCCTGACGCCACCGCGGCCGTAACCCATCGAGGCAAGGCCGATCGTCGACTTGCCGGCGCCGGATTCGCCGATCAGCCCCAGCACCCGGCCGCGCTTCAGAGTCAGCGAGACGTCATGCACCAGCGTGATGTTCTTGGGGTCTTCGCCGGGCGGGTAGACGGTCGCCTCGATGCGCAGCTTGCGCATTTCGAGAAGGGATTCGGGCCTGTCCCGCCCGGCGGCTGCGTCAGGCATTGCCGCGTCCCCCCTTGAGGTCGGTGGTGCGGTTGAGAATCCAGTCGGCCACGAGGTTGACCGAGATGGCGAGCGCCGCGATCGCCGCCGCCGGGATGAGCGCCGCGGGAATCCCGAAGACGATGCCGTCCTTGTTCTCCTTGACCATGCCGCCCCAGTCGGCGGCCGGCGGCTGCACGCCGAGACCGAGGAAGGACAGCGCCGACAGAAACAGCACGGCGTAGATGAACCGCAGACCCAGTTCCGAGACCAGCGGCGACAGCGCGTTGGGCAGTATCTCGCGGAAGATGATCCAGGCGCGGCCTTCGCCCCGAAGCTTGGCCGCCTCCACGAAGTCC
Organism: Rhizobiaceae bacterium; assembly: GCA_020696915.1. GTDB lineage: Bacteria > Pseudomonadota > Alphaproteobacteria > Rhizobiales > Rhizobiaceae > JAJFMR01. The sequence goes on from JAJFMR010000005.1 coordinate 2,935, forward strand.
ATGACGTTGATGTCCACCGCGACCGCCCGCGACAGCCGGTAAACCCGCGTCGAATCCAGGATGCCCATGACGAGGATAAGCGTGACGATGGTGGTGGGCAGCACCGATAGCACGACCAGTCCGAAGATCAGCGTCGGGATCGACATCAGCAGGTCGACGAGACGCGACATCAGCGTGTCGAACCAGCCGCCGGCGACGGCTGCGGTAAAGCCGAGCACCGCGCCCAGCGTGAAGGAGAGCGCCGTGGCGACCACCGCGATGAAGATCGTCGTCCGTGCACCGTAGATCATCCTGGACAGAAGGTCCCGGCCGAGATTGTCGGTGCCCAGCCAGAAGCTGGCGGAGCCGGGCTCCCAGACGTTTCCGACGATCTCGCCTAGGCCGTAGGGGGCGATCCATGGTGCGAAGACGGCGGCAATCAAAAACAGCGCCGTGAAGATCAGGCCGAGGAGCGCGCCGAGCGGGATTCGTCTGATGTCGAGCATCGCCGCCCTTACCTCACCTCGGATGCCTGAGCCGCGGATTGGCAACGATCGCGGCGATGTCGGCAATGATGTTCAGGCCGATATAGACCGCCGCGAAGATCAGGCCGACGGCCTGCACGACGGGCACGTCGCGCTTCGACACGTGGTCGACCAGATACTGGCCCATGCCGGGGTAGACGAAGATCACCTCGATCACGACGACACCGACGATGAGGAACGCGAGATTGAGCATCACCACGTTGATGACGGGGGCTACGGCGTTCGGGAAGGCGTGCTTGCGGATGATGTCGAAGGGCCGCAGCCCCTTGAGTTCCGCGGTCTCGATATAGGCCGACTGCATGACGTTGAGGATCGCCGCCCTCGTCATGCGCATCATGTGGGCGAGAACGACCAGGGTCAGCGCCGCGGCGGGCAGCGCGATCGCCATCATCCGCTCGCCGAACGGCATGCCGTCGTAGACGGTGGAAATACCGGGAAACCATTGCAGCTTGACCGCGAAGAAGAAGACGAGCAGGTAGCCGACGAAGAATTCCGGCAGTGACGTCGAAGCCAGCGCAAGGCCCGAAATCAGCTTGTCGACGAAGCCGTTGCGGTAGCGCACCGCGAGCAGGCCGAGCAGGATGGCCAGCGGCACCGATACGACGGCCGCCCAGAAGGCGAGAAACAGGGTATTCCACAGCCGACCGCCGATCGACTGGGCGATGTCCTGGCCGCTCGACAGCGCCGTGCCGAGATCGCCGGTGACGACGCCGCCGAGCCAGCGCAGATAGCGCTGCCACGCCGGGTCGTTGAGCCCGAGTTCCTCCCGCAGATTGGCCAGCGATTCGGGCGTTGCCGATTGGCCGAGAATCGACTGCGCGACGTCGCCGGGAAGGATCTGCGTCCCGGCGAAGATCAGGATCGAGACGGCGAGCAGAAGCAGCAGGCCCAGCGCGAGGCGCTGGGCCACCAGTCTCACGATCGGTGACGACATCGGCGCGAAGCCGCGGTCAGGCTTCGAGCCAGCATTTTGCCAATGCGTAGCCGTTCATCAGTTCCTGGTGCGGGTCGTCGACCCAGCCGCCGACCTTCGGGCCGGTTGCGTCGATGAACTGGTTGAACATCGGAAGGATCAGGCCGCCCTCGTCGCGGACGATAACGGCCATGTCGCGGTACATCGCCTTGCGCTTGGCCGCGTCGAGCTCCGCCCGTGCCGCGATGACCATCTTGTCGAAATCCTCGCGCAGGAAACGCGTGTCGTTCCAGTCCGCCGTCGACAAATAGGCGGTGGAATACATCTGGTCCTGGGTCGAGCGTCCGCCCCAGTAGGAGGCGCAGAAAGGCTGCTTGTTCCAGACCTCGGCCCAGTAGCCGTCGCCGGGCTCGCGCTTGATCTCGATGGTGATGCCGGCCTTGGCGGCGGACTGCTGGAACAGCTGCGAGGCGTCGACTGCGCCGGGGAAGGCGACGTCGGAGGTGCGCAGCAGCACGGGGCCGCTGTGGCCGGACTTCTTGTAATGGAAGGCCGCCTTGTCGGGATCGTAGACGCGCTGCTCCAGGTCGTCGGAGAACAGCGGGTAGGAGGCGTTGATGGGGAAATCGTTGCCGAGCGAACCATAGCCCTGCAGCACCTTGTCGAGCATTTCCTGTCGGTCGATGGCCAGCTTCAGCGCCATGCGAAGATCGTTGTTGTCGAAGGGGGCCGTGTTGCAGTGCATGATGAAGACGTAGTGGCCCGGGCCGGAGTGGTTGCGGATGGTGACGCCCGGAACCCGCTTGATGAGATCGACGATCTTCGGCTCGACCCGATTGATCATGTGGACCTGCCCGCCCTGCAGGGCGGACGTGCGTGCCGTCGCGTCGTTGACGACGATGATTTCGATCTGGTCGGCGAAGCCCATCTTGTCGGCCTGCCAGTAATTGGCGAAGCGCTCGCCGCCGTGGCGCACGCCCGGCTCGTTGACGGCGACCTTGTAGGGGCCGGCGGAGATGCCGGCATCGGCGCCGTCCTTGCCGCCGTTCGGCTGAACGATCAGGTGGTAGTCGCTGAGCAGATAGGGAAGATCGGCGTTCGCCTCCTTCAGGGTGAGGACGACCTCCTTGCCGTTGACCTTGATCGACTCGATGCCCTTCATGTAGCCGAGGGCGCCGGATTTGGCGCCCTCGTCCGAGTGCCGCTCGAGCGTTGCGGCAACGTCCTCCGCGGTGACCGTCTTGCCATTGTGGAACTCGATGCCGTCGCGGATCTTGAGCGTCCATACCTTGGCGTCGTCCGAGGACCCGATCTCCTCGGCGATCCTTTGTTCGAGCGAGCCGTCGGGGGCGAGCTCGACGATCAGTTCACCCCACATCTTCCCGAAGGCGAATGGCACCTGGGTCATGAACAAAGCGGGGTCGAGGCTGTTGGTGGATTCGCCGCCGACGAGGCCAGCCTTCAGCACGCCCCCCTTGACGGGGCCGGCCGCGCGCGCCGCGCTGGCGAGCAGGGAATTGGCAAACGTCGCGCTGACGCCCAGGGCCGCGGCGCGGCCCAGGAATGCGCGGCGGTCGAGCTTGCCGCGCGCGACGCGGTGGCTCAGGAATTCGAGTTCGTTCGACATTTAGGGTTCCTCACTCCGTTGGTTCCAACCCGCAGCTGGACCGCGGACATTGTTGTTGTTGTTGGATTCCTGAATATTGACCGCAACGGCCTACGGGAAACAAGGCCGAAAGCGACATTTCTTGGCGTAAAGCAATGTTGCCACTGGCCCAAGGCCCGGGTCAGAGAAAGCCGCGCGGCAGGCTCTCGTCGAAAAGCCGCTGGAAAACCAGCTCGCCGCCCTCATAGGCGCGAATGCTTCCCTTCAGGTAAAAGAACTCCGCGTCGGATGTCATGGCCGTCGAGGTTTCCGTCGAGACGGACCAGTCGCCGCGCGAGAGCGACTGGCTCCAGTGCGTCTCGCCTTGCGCGGACAGCGCCTTTTCAGGGTCTATGGTCCAGAGTTCGCGCGCCGAACTGGCGGTCACCAGGCCATGGTCGAGATCGCGGGTCTCGCCGAAGTCGTCGAGGATGGCGAGCGAAACCACACCGCTCGCTGGATCGCGTGTCACGGTGCGGCTGTTGGAACTCTTCCTGAGTTGCTCGATCAGCCGCGGCGCGGCGGCCTCCGGCTCCTCGAAGCGCCACTCGTCGCCGTCACCCGACTTCCGCACCGGAAGATCGAGCGTCCCCTGCAGGAGGGTCAGCGTAACCGGCTCGGGGGATGGCCAGACCAGCGGCCAGTAGGTCGACGACACGGCAAGCCGCAACCGGTTTCCCGCGGCGATACGCCAGGCGATGTCGTCGAGGCGAAGGACGATCTCCACCGTTTCCCCGACCGGCAGGTTCTCCGGAAATTCGTGGCCGCCGCGATGCGTGAGATTGAGGACGCCATACGTGATGCGCGTCGAAGCACCGTCGGGCTGGACGTCGCACAGGCGCACGGCCAGCATGCCTTTCGGCTGGTCGGCCTGAACGGACAGGCGGACCACCGGGCCGCCGACGATGTCGAGCGGCGCGTCGAGCGGAGCGCAGTCGAAGGTGACGGATTTCAGGTCGTCGTCGCGCTGGTCGCCCGGCAGTTCGGGGCCGAGCCAGATGGCGCAGTATTCGCCGCCGGCCATGCCGCAATCCTGCGGCGATCTGATCGATACGGATCTGGTCATCGACGCGCTCTCCGACAGCGCGCCGCCGTCACCCAGGGCGAGGCGCCGCATGTGGATCTCGGGCGACGGCCATGACTGCTCGGCAATCCAGCGGCCGGGCCTCTCCAGATACCAGTCGCGGGGGGGAACGCTGTCCATCACGTACAACCGCATCGCCGGGTCGCGGCTGGCGCCGGTGTCGATCCCCTTCAGCCAGCAGTCCCACCAGCGCAGCGCTTCCTGCAGGAAGCCGATCGCCGGGTCGGGCACCGCAAAATGCGGATATTTATGAATCCAGGGGCCGACAATGCCCTTGGCGGGAGCCGTGAGGCCGGAGACCAGCCGCGAAACCGCATTCTTGTAGGCGTCGCCCCAGCCGCCCACGGCAAGCGTTGCAGCGCCGATGAGCGAAAAGTCCTCGCACACCGAGCCGCGCCTCCAGTAGGCATCGCGGGTCTGGTGCCGCAGCCAGACGGCAGGCAGGAACGGCTCGTTCTCAAGGCGCCCCAGCCACATCTCCCGCCACCGCTCGCCGGCGATCGCCGGATCGGGGGGCCGCGAGGAATAGGAAAGCATGGTGGCGCCCCAGCCCATGTTCTCGTTGAGGAGCAGGCCGCCCTTGTAGTGGATGTCGTCGGCGTAGCGATCGTCCGTGGAACAGAGCGTGATGATGGCCTTCAGCGCCGGCGGCTGCCTTGCCGCCACCTGCAGCGCATTGAAGCCGCCCCACGAGATGCCCATCATGCCGACGGCGCCGGTGCACCAGGGCTGGCGCGCCGCCCAGCCGATGACGTCGCAGGCGTCCTGAAGTTCCTGCTCCGTATACTCGTCCTCCATCAGCCCTTCGCTATCGCCGCTTCCGCGCATGTCGACGCGGATCGACGCATAGCCGTGGCCGGCGAGATACGGGTGGGTCAGCGCATCGCGGGCGGTCGTGCCGTCGCGCTTGCGGTAGGGCAGATGCTCGACGATTGCCGGCACCGGGTTCTGTTCTGCGTCGGCTGGCATCCACACGCGCGCCGACAGGCGGCAACCGTCCGGCATGACGATGGCCATGTCGGGAAACTCGACGATCTGGCGGGGAAACTCGGTGATGGTCTTCATGCTGCCTTCCGCTCTTCGAGGCTCGATCCTGGAAATGAGGCCGCCCTGCACCAGGAAGGCAAGCCCGGCATGCGCCCTCGCCTGTCGCACGCCCCGCCCGTTGCGCGCGCTCCCCAGGCGCTCAGTTCAGCGGGATGGCATTGTCGGACTTGCCGTCCTGATAGATCCCTGACAATTCGTCGTAGCGCGCCGAGATGGCTGCAATCCGCCCCTCCAGCCGGACCCGCTCCGCTGCTGCCAGGCCGCTGGCCAGCTTGCGGATGCCAAAACTCTCCCAGAACGCGTTGGCCCTGTTGTAGCCGCCCGGCTCCAAGCCGAAGACTTCCTTCAGGATCCGCAGATCGTGGGGGATGGCAAAGGCGTCACGCGAATCCTCGTGGCTGAACAGGTAATGGAAATTGTCGAACCCCGCCCACGTGATGGCCGAGAGGCAGAGCGGGCACGGCTCGTGGGTGGCCAGGAACAGGCACTCTCGGGTGACGGGACGATCGGCCTCCGGCATCTCGTAGAAGCGCTTCAGGCAATGGACCTCGCCATGCCAGAGAGGATTTTCCGTTTCGTTGTTGGTCTCGGCAATCACCAGGGCGCGATCAGCCTTCCTGAGGATTGCGGCCCCGAAGATCTTGTTGCCGCGCGCGACGCCGATTTCGGTTTTCGGCACGATGTCGTTCTCGATCACGTCGAGCAGGCGGGCAATCAGCGATGCGTCAGGCATTCCCGAACTCCTCCGGAAGCCGGATCTCCCAGGGATGGGAGAAGTGACATTCCTCGAGATTGGCGCCGTCGCCGCCGCGGTCGACGACCAGGAAGTCCTGAGCCTCGCCGATCGGGGTGAGCACCGCATGCCAGAGGTTGCGCGGGTAGTTGACCCCCTGTCCTGGTCGCGTGACGAAGGCATGCGGCAGTTGGGGGCCGTCGGCGCCGTCATGGCAGACGACGACCAGGAAAGGCCGCCCGGACATCGGCATGAAGGCCTGGCTGCCGAACGGATGCCGCTCGACCATCGAAAGCGTGAGCGGGAATGGATAGGGAGTTCCCCTCAGGATGCTGATCAGCACGTGCCCGTTCGGGCCGGCGGCCTCGGCACGGGCAAGCGCGTGGAAGCGCTCCGTCCTGCCGTCGTTGATCGGATAATGAAGGCTGCCTTCGGTGTCGATCACGTCGCCGAACTCCGCAAAATTCTGGCGGGTGAGCGGTCGTGCGGTGATGACCCGGTTCATGCCGGCAGTCCGCTGCCCGCCCCGGCGGAAAGCTTCATGTGCCGGTTGACGTCCTTGTAGAGGAGATAGCGGAACCTGCCGGGGCCGCCGGCGTAGCAGGCCTGTGGACAGAAGGCGCGCAGCCACATGTAGTCGCCGGCCTCGACTTCGACCCAGTCCTGATTGAGGCGGTAGACCGCCTTGCCTTCCAGAACGTAGAGCCCGTGCTCCATGACATGTGTTTCGGCAAACGGGATGACCGCGCCAGGCTCGAAGCTGACGACGGTGACGTGCATGTCGTGGCGCAAATCGTCGGGATCGACGAAGCGCGACGTCGTCCAGCGGCCGTCCGTTCCAGGCATCGCGACGGGCACGACGTCGCGCTCGTTGCGAAACAGCGGCGGCGGCACGTCGAGGCCATCGACCTTTTCGTAGCGCTTGCGGATCCAGTGAAAGCGGGCCGGCGCTGCTCCCGCGTTGCTGGCCGTCCAGTCGCTGGCCGGCGGCAGCCAGGCGTAGCCGCCGGGCTGCAGGCGCTGCGCGGCGCCGCCCAGTCCGATGGTCAACTCGCCTTCCATCACGAAGAGGGCGCCTTCGGCAGCCGCTTCCGGCTCAGGGCGGAAGCTGCCGCCGCCGGGCCGAACTTCCATTATGTATTGCGAAAACGTCTCGGCAAAGCCCGACAGCGGACGCGACAGGACCCAGCACCGCGTCTTGTCCCAGAAGGGCAGGGCACTGGTGACGATGTCGCGCATCACGCCCTTCGGGATGACGGCGTAGGCGGTCGTGAAGACGGCCCGCCCGGTCAGCAGTTCGCTCTGCGGCGGGTGCCCGCCGGTCGGCGCATGATAGATGGGCCCGGCCATTCTCAGCTCTCCTGATCCATGGGACGGCTACGACGGCAGCATGTCCCTGAGGCGCAGCAGCGCAATGCGCTCCACTTCGGTGCAGGCAGCGTCGAATTCGACCGCTCTGTCGTTGCCGATGCGTCTTTCGAAGGCCGCCAGGATCTCCTGGCTGGACCTGCCGCGGACCGCGATGATGAAGGGAAAGCCGAATTTGGCCACATAGGACGCGTTGAGCGTCGCAAACCGCTCCCGATCCGAGTCGGTGAGTGCATCGAGACCGGCCGACGCCTGCTCGCCTGCCGAGGCTGCCGTCAGGCGCCTTGCCGCCGCCAGTCTGCCGGCCAGGTCGGGATGTGCCTTCAGAACGGCCAGCCGGTCGGACTCCGGCGCCGCCCGGAAGGCGCGGCAAAGGACGTTGTGCAGGCCGCCCGCGGAATCGTGCGCGGGGCCGAGTTCCAGCTCGAAGGCGCGGCGCGCCACCCAGTCCGAATGCTCGAAGATGCCGCCGAAGGCCGCGACGAATTCGTCCCGCTCCATTCGCGAGGGGCGGAGCGCCGGCGCCCGAAACGGATGCCGCGCCTGCCAGTGGCCGGCGATGTCGATGCGCCGCGCCAGCCACACCTTGTCGTGGCCCTGCACGTAATCGATGAAGCGCTGCAGCGCGGCGGCGCGGCCGGGGCGGCCGACCAGCCGGCAGTGCAGCCCGATGTTCATCATCCGCGGCCTGCCTGACTTGCCTTCGGCGTGGAGCGTGTCGAAGCTGTCCTTGAGATAGGTGAAGAACTGGTCGCCCGAGTTGAACCCCTGCGGCGTCGCGAAGCGCATGTCGTTGGCGTCCAGCGTGTAGGGGATGATCAGTTGCGCCCGCCCCGCATGCTCCAGCCAGTAGGGCAATTCGTCGTCATAGGTGTCGGAGACATAAGCGAAACCACCCTCTTCGATCGCCAGAAGCACGGTTTCGGCGGAGGTTCGGCCCGTGTACCATCCGGTCGGGCGCCTGCCGGTGACCTCGCGATGCAGCCGGATCGCCTCGTCCATGTGGCGGCGCTCGTCCTCGCGCGACCAGTCGCGGTAATCGATCCATTTCAGGCCGTGCGAGGCGATCTCCCAGTCTGCCTCCTGCATGGCTGCGACCTGGTCGGGCGACCGGGCAAGCGCGGTCGCCACGCCATAGACGGTGACCGGAACGCCGGCCCGGGTAAACATGGCGTGGAGCCGCCAGAAACCCGCCCGGGCCCCGTATTCGTAGATGGATTCCATGTTCCGGTGGCGCATGCCCTGCCAGGGCTGCGCGCCGACGATCTCCGACAGGAAAGCCTCGGAGGCGGCATCTTCGTGCAGAATGCAGTTCTCGCCGCCTTCCTCGTAGTTCAGCACGAACTGCACGCAGACATGGGCGCCGCCCGGCCAGTCGGGATTCGGCGGATTGCGGCCATAGCCGCGCATGTCGCGCTGGTAACGGACCGGCTGTTTCTCCATGCTTTTCAGGATAGACAAAGGCAGGCTCGCGACTCCCCTCAAAATTTTTGAAAGTCCTTTTCGCGGCTTCCGCTCGACCCGGCGCCATGCAAGGCCTTTAATCGAATGCATTCATGGCCATGATCACCCTGACTGTAAGAGAGCGGAGGCTCGGATGTCGAACAACGGGGGCGGACGCCTCACGACGCATGTTCTGGACACCGCGAGCGGCCGGCCGGGAGTCGGTATGACGGTCGATCTCTACCGGCTTTCGCAGCAGGACAGGACGCATCTGAAGCGCGTGCAGCTGAATTCCGACGGGCGCACGGACCAGCCACTGCTTGCCGGGCAGGAATTCTCCGCCGGCCAGTACGAACTCGTCTTTGCCGCCGGCGATTATCTGAGGCGGCAGGGCATCGAACTTCCGTCGCCGGCCTTCCTCGACGAGATCCCGATCCGCTTCGGCATGGCCGACGCGAAGCACTACCACGTGCCGCTGCTGATCTCGCCATATGGGTATTCCACCTACAGGGGGAGTTGAGGCTTGCCGGCATCCAGGGTCCGCAACGCGATCCGCTTCGTGCTGAACGGTGAGGACGTCGTGCTGTCCGACGTGGCGCCCGGCGAGACTCTGCTCGATTACCTGCGCCTTGCCCGTTCGCTGCGCGGCACCAAGGAGGGCTGCGCGGAAGGTGATTGCGGCGCCTGCACTGTGCTGGTCGGCAAACTCGTGGACGGCGGCCTCGCCTATGAGAGCGTCAATGCCTGCATCCGCTTCACCGGCTCCCTCGACGGCTGCCACGTCGTCACCATAGAAGGGCTCGGCGGTGCAGGCGGCAGGCTCCACCCCGTGCAGCAGGCGATGGTCGATTTCCACGGCTCGCAATGCGGCTTCTGCACGCCCGGCTTCGTCATGGCCCTCTATGCGCTGTGGATGAGGTCGCCGGAGCCGGACGATGCCGAAATCGAGAAGGCGCTGCAGGGCAATCTCTGCCGTTGCACCGGTTATGAGGCGATCGTGCGCGCGGCAAAAGCGATCTCCAGCTATGGCAAGGCCTCAGCCGATCCGCTCGCCACCGAACGGCTGCAGATCATGGATCGCCTCGCCGCGCTTCGCGACGGGGCGCGCGTCGAGATCGGCGAGGGCAGAAGTCGCCTTGTCATCCCGGCGGATGTCGACGACCTCGCCGAACTCTACGACGCCGAGCCCGGCGCAACGCTGGTCGCCGGCTCCACCGATGTCGGGCTCTGGGTGACAAAGCAGATGCGCGACATCTCGCCCGTCCTGTTGATCGGCAATCTCGCCGGCCTGCGCACCATCGTCGATGAAAACGGCGCCATCACGATCGGCGCCGGGGTGACGTACAGCGAGGCGTTCGAAATGCTTTCGCGGCGCATTCCCGCCTTCGGACCGCTGTTCGACCGGATCGGCGGCGACCAGGTGCGCAACATGGGAACGATCGGCGGCAACATCGCCAACGGCTCGCCGATCGGCGACACCCCGCCGCCGCTGATCGCGCTCGGCGCCACGCTGACGCTGAGAAAGGGGGGCGAGCGGCGGACCCTTGCGCTCGAGGATTACTTTCTCGCCTATGGAAAGCAGGACCGGAAGCCGGGAGAGTTCGTGGAGTCGGTGCAGGTGCCGGTGCCAACCGACACGGCGCATTTCGCCATCCACAAGGTCACCAAGCGCCGCGACGAGGACATCACCGCCGTGCTCGGCGCATTCCACCTCGAGCTTGCAGGGGACGGCGTTGTCAGCGCCATACGCATCGCCTATGGCGGCATGGCCGCGACACCGAAGCGCGCCAAAACGGTGGAATCGGCACTTGTCGGGAGGCCTTGGAGCGAGGCGACGATCGAGGCGGCGGTGAGCGCCTATGCCAGCGACTACACGCCGCTGACGGACATGCGCGCTTCGGCCGAATACCGGGCGCTTGCCGCAAGCAACCTGCTTTGGCGATTCTTCGTCGAGACCACCGGGACGCGGGCGCCGGTGCAGGTCTCCCGGTACGCGGCGGCATGACTTTGATCACGGTTTTGGAAAATTCGACGGGGCTGCAGCCTAGCGCTGTTTCGTTCGCGGAAGATCACTCATGAACGTTTCCCGCCTGCAGGCCGAACGCATCTCCGGCGGGGTCGCGGCGACCTTGCCGCACGATTCGGCCCGCAAGCACGTGACAGGCAAGGCCGTCTACATAGACGACATGCCGGAGCCGGCCGGCACGCTGCACGGCTGTCTCGGCCTGTCGGCTGTCGCGCACGGCAGGATCGCAAGCATGGATCTGTCCGCGGTTCGCGCCGTGCCGGGCGTCGTCGACGTGCTGACGGCGCGCGACATTCCCGGCGACAACGACATTTCGCCGACCGGCCGCCGCGACGAGCCGGTGCTCGCCGAGACCAATGTCGAGTTCTTCGGCCAGCCGATCTTCCTTGTCATCGCCAGGACGCGGGACGCGGCGCGGCGCGCCTGCCGCCTCGCCAAGGTCGAGTACGAGGAACAGCCATTCGTGGTCGACATCGACGGGCTCGATCCCCGCAACGGCAGGCTGGTGACGCCGCCCCTGACACTCAAGCGCGGCGATGCCGCCGGCGCGATCGCCGGGGCGCCGCGGCGGCTGAAGGGACGGATGCGGGTCGGCGGCCAGGAGCATTTCTATCTCGAGGGCCATATTGCGCTCGCCGTGCCCGGCGAGGACCAGGACGTCACCGTTTATTCCTCGACCCAGCACCCGAGCGAAGTGCAGCACATGGTCGCGCATGCGCTCGGCATCCCCTCGCATGCGGTGACCGTCGAGATCCGCCGCATGGGCGGCGCCTTTGGCGGCAAGGAAACGCAGAGCAACCAGTTCGCAGCGCTGGCGGCGATCGCCGCCAGGAAGCATGGCGCCGCGGTCAAGATCAGGCCCGATCGCGACGACGACATGACCGCAACCGGCAAGCGTCACGATTTCCTGATCGATTACGAGGTCGGTTTCGACGACGACGGCCGGGTGCTGGGCGTCGACTATGTCTATGCCGCGCGCTGTGGCTTTTCGGCCGACCTGTCGGGTCCGGTGACCGACCGCGCTCTGTTCCACTGCGACAACGCCTATTTCTGGCCTGCCGTGCACGCCGTGTCGGCGCCGCTCTACACCAACACGGTGTCGAACACGGCCTTCCGGGGCTTCGGCGGCCCGCAGGGGATGGCCGGCGCCGAGCGGGTCATCGAGGAGGTAGCCTTCGCCGTCGGCAAGGATCCGCTCGACATCCGCAAGCTGAATTTCTACGGCGAGACCGACCGCAACGTCACGCCCTACCACCAGACGGTCGAGGACAACCTCGTCGGCCGCATCGTTTCGGAACTGGAGGCAAGCTGCGAATATCGCAGCCGCCGCCGGCAGATCGATGCCTTCAACGCCAACAGCCGCTGGGTCAGGCGCGGCATCGCGCTGACGCCGGTCAAGTTCGGCATCTCGTTCACGGCCACGCATTTCAACCAGGCGGGCGCTCTGGTCCACGTCTATACCGACGGTTCGGTCCATCTGAACCACGGCGGCACGGAAATGGGGCAGGGGCTTTACGTGAAGGTCGCCCAGATTGTCGCCGAGGAATTCCAGATCGACATCGAGCAGGTGAAGGTCACCGCGACGACAACCGGCAAGGTTCCGAACACTTCCGCCACCGCCGCCTCCTCGGGCGCCGATCTCAACGGAATGGCGGCACAGGCGGCAGCCCGCACGATCCGCGGCCGGCTGGCCGATTTCGCGTCAACCCGCTATCAGGTGCCGCCGGAGCAGATAGAGTTCAGGCCGAACCGCGTGCTGGTCGGCAACCAGGAAATCGCTTTCGCCGAGCTCGTGAAGCAGGCCTACGAGGCGCGGATCCAGCTGTCGGCCGCCGGTTTCTACAAGACTCCGAAAATCCACTGGGATCGCGACAAGGGCGAGGGCCATCCGTTCTACTATTTCGCCTATGGCGCGGCCTGCACCGAAGTGTCCATCGACACGCTGACCGGCGAATACATGGTGGAGCGCGCCGACATACTGCACGAGACCGGCCGCTCGCTGAACCCGGCAATCGATCTCGGCCAGATCGAGGGTGGTTTCGTCCAGGGGATGGGCTGGCTGACGACCGAGGAGTTGTGGTGGGACGACAAGGGGCGGCTCAGAACGCACGCTCCGTCGACCTACAAGATACCGCTCGCCTCGGACCGCCCTAAAATCTTCAACGTGAGGCTCGCCGACTGGTCGGAGAACCGCGAAGCGACGGTGCATCGGTCGAAAGCGGTCGGCGAGCCGCCGCTCATGCTGGCTCTGTCGGTTCTCTCGGCGCTGTCGGACGCGGTAGCCAGCGTCGCCAGCCACAAGATCTGTCCTCGCCTCGACCCGCCGGCGACTCCCGAGCGCGTGCTGATGACCGTCGAACGCCTGAGGCGCGAAGCCGCCGGCTGAACGCCGGACCGCCAAGAAGCGCCAGGCCGCAATTCGACGTCTCACAGTTAGGTCTGGAGGCGTCGGTCAGGTTCGCATGCTGGACCGGGCCTGCTGGCCGGATGCCGGACAATCAACTGAGGGCAGGGCGGTCGCAAAGTGCCATGCGGACCTTTCTGCGGAATAATGCGTTGATCTGTCAGTCCCTCGCGATGTGCGCCGGGGTTGATTTACCGACAGAACCGGCGCTCGCTTTGCCTCAGCAGGAGATTCCGTGATGCAGAAAGACACGAGAAGCCACGAACGCAGGAAGGCAGACCCTGACAGCAGCGATCTGACCGATCCCAAGGAGGTCTGGAAAGACGGGGAGATGACACCGGGCCCCGGGAAGACCAGGCGCACCGGGATGCTGGGACGGGTTGCCGATGCGGGGGACGTTGGCCGAGGAGCGTCGTCGCCCTACGGTGCAGAGAGCCAGGCCGACAGCGTCGGCGGCCAGACCATGCGCAGCACTGTCGGCAAGAAGTCGCCAGCCCATAAAACCGGCAAGAAACAGTGATTGAATTTCCCTCCGGTGGCTGTCTATAGGTCCGAGGATCCCTGCCCCGCGTCGGACGGCCTGACCGAGGTTTTCGATGCCGCCGCGGCCGGCATGGCGGCGCACTGAAATACATGGTTTATCGCTGATGGCATGACCGGGACGCTCGACGGACTGACGACCTTTCTCGACCGCCACGGGAAGACCGCGCTGATCGAGGTCGCCGGGGCGAAGGGCTCGACGCCGCGCGAGAAGGGCGCGTGGATGCTGGTATCGCCTGACGCGATCTTCGGCACGATCGGCGGTGGCCAGCTCGAATACATGGCTATCGACAGGGCGCGCGCCTTGCTTGACGGGCACGAGGCAGCTTCTGCCACGGATCAGCCTGGCTCGCCCGACGAGAGTTGTTCGGAAACCTTTTCCGTACCGCTCGGCCCGGCAATCGGGCAATGCTGCGGCGGCCGGGTGGAACTGTCGATCCGGCAGGTCGACCCCGCGGTCGCCGCGCGGCTGGGAAAGGCGGCGGCGGCCGAGGATGCGAGTCGGCCGCACATCTATGTTTTCGGCGGCGGCCATGTCGGCCATGCGCTGGCGGCCGCGCTGGCCCTGTTGCCGGTGCATGCCGTGGTCGTCGAGACGCGCGCCGAGGCCCTGGGCGACATCGCGCACGGTACGGCGACGCGGCTGACGCCGGTGCCCGAGGAGGTGGTGGCCGCAGCGCCTCGAGGCTCGGCATTCGTGGTGCTGACGCATGAGCATTCCCTCGATTTCCTCATCGTCGCCGAGGCGCTGAGCCGCACGGACGCCGCCTATGTCGGCATGATCGGCTCGGAGACGAAGAAGGCCACCTTCAGGAACTGGTACCTGAAGACGGCCGGCGGCAGCGAACAAGCCTTCGCCAGGCTGGTGTCGCCGATCGGCGGGGCCGAGGTGAAGGACAAGCGCCCGGCGGTGATTGCCGCGTTGGCGGCCGCGGAGATACTGCGGGCGCTGGGCCATTTCAGCAGATAGACGGCGCAAGTCACGCCTCAAATTCCGAGAGCTGCTTGGCCCGACCCTGGTAATGTGCGCGCAGTCAGGCAGCGAACGCAGCTCTCCCAGCAGGCGTTCTCAATGAGGTATGGCCCGACCTGGCGACGCTCCGCAAGCCGGGGCGAGGTCGCTCGGAACCGGATGCAGCGGCGGGGACACCCCTTTGGACCATCGCCCGGAACCCGGGAGCAGTTGAAGAGTCCCTCGACATGGAGGACGAGACGGCCGCCGTGTTGCCCCGGAAAGGCTGTCGCGGTGGCTCCATCGCGCGGCATGGTGAGGGCGCGGAGGTCTGCCTCGAGGCTCTTTTCAACGAGCGCGCGCAGGTCCATCATTCGTCAGTTGATCGGTCAGGAGCGGGGTGGACCGCACGAGCTCTGGCGAGGGTCATCGAAGATGGCAGTGCAGTCGCGGAACGCGATGAGCGCCCTGAAGCTACCTCCAGCCACCCGCACGAGGCGCGCCGGCATGCTGGCGCTCCTCCTGGCACTGCTCGGAGGTCCGGCTGCAGCGGCCGAGATCACTTCGGACCGGATCGACCTTGGGCCGGCCCCCAGCACGGGTGCAGCGGCGTTCGGCAGCATCGGCATTCGGGCGGAGGCTGTCGTCAACCACCTCGCTTGCGGAAGGGAGTTCGAATTCTTCGGGAAAGCCGACGACACGATGGGCGACGTATGGCCTGCGCTCATCGGCAAAGTTCAGTTTCTCGTAACCCGGCCGGGGGAGCCTTGCACCGCACAGGTCCCCTACGGGGTTCGAGACGGCACAGACCCGGTGAAGCCATTCATCGAACCGTTCACCAACCAGCGCTGGGCGGAGCCCCTCGACGCCTCCACGAAGACTACGATCCTGAACGGCATCAACCAGGTCTTCAAGAGCAGGGTGACCAACTTCGGGAATGCGTTCGGGGACGATTGCGGCACGGCGGCCACCGATATCTTGCCTGCCCCGGCGCCGGACAAGCCTGCCCTAATCGAATTCAGGCTTACGCCGGGCTGCCTGCGGGCGCAGGTGAATTCGGTTCTCGCGACGCGCGACCGGTCCGGCACCAATCCCGGCAGCGACGGCCTGACGTGCCACGTCAAGGGGAAAGCAGCCAAGGGCGATTGGGACATGAAAGTCTACCAGCTCACCCGGCTTGTCCACCTGGCGCGAGGCGACCGCACCCTTTTCGCTCCGTCCACGCTGCGCAAGCTGGAGCAACTGCTTACTCTCAGCGGCGCGCTTCAGGGAGAGAGCTACGGGCTTTACCAGTGCGGCAATCCCGACAACACCACGGGTTCGGCGCAAGAGCGGGCCGACGAGGCCGATTTTTATGACGACGGCTTCTTCTCGGATGTCGGCGACCTGCTCGAATGGCTGGCGGCCTTTCTGGCGATCGTCCTGATCGCGGTTGCGGCCGCCATCGCGGTCGCTGCCGTGTCGGCCGGCGCCCTGCCAATGGGTATGTTGGGGGCGGCTCTGGCGGCTGCCGCGGCCGCTGCTGGCCTGGCCTTGCCGATCGTCCTCATCCGCATCGAAGAAACCGAAAACCACCTGCTGATGATCAATACATCCAAGTACCTGATGAATCAGATGATCGTCGATCAGTTGGTTGATGAAGACGACAAGGAGACATTCAGAAGCTACAATGATGGTATTCGTGAATGGCTGCTAAGCCGGCTCCAGCGGATCGTGGAAGACGATTTCGTCGAATACAATTCACGACCCTACCAAGGCTTCAGCATTGGCTCGATTCTCAATATTCACGACTTCGCAGAGGACGACAGCCTGAAGACGGCCGCCGCGTCCGTATTGGACCTGGCGGCCACCAAGATGGCTTTGGGAAGCAGCATGGGAAGACGGATCGTTCCGTTTCGCAGGCTGGCGGGCACCAATGCCCGGTTTGCGTACGGTGAGAATCCCGCTGAACCGAAACCGCAACGTCTGTTCGACCTCGGTTTCGAATCGGATCATCTGATCGCTGTCATGCTGCTTTGGGCCGGCCAGGTGCACCACACGGGCGAGCGCATGGCCAGTCTCGGGGCCGCGTCGGAGATGGCTTTCGCGGCGACGTCCGACTACAGGCCGCATGAACTGATCCTGGCGGTCGCCGTCGAGAAGGGTGTTCAGTACGAGCAGTGGATTCACCATGCCGGCTGGGAACATTACTCCGGCAGCAAGGGTTGGCTGCTCACGGCCGGAGGCACAAGCACCGGTTTCGCGCAGACCGCTCTTGTCGCGCCGTTTTCCCTCCCCTTCACGCCGCCGCTCGGGGCGGAGTTGGGCTTCCTCAAGGACGAGAACCGGGGCGCAGGCGTGCCGACCACGCTTCTTCCTCACTCGACGGCGGTGCGGCAGGACAGGTACACCGATTTCCTCCGGTTCGAGGGCATGGTTCGCCTCTGGAAGAAGGACAGTCCTGACGACCCGCAGCCGATATCCTTCGAAGGGAACCTTTGCCTCGACCGCGGCTTCGCCTGCGGGATACGCCTTATCGTGCCGCCGGCCGTCGAGCCATGCCTGACCCGTTTCGCGGACACCCCGATGAACCTCTTCTTCATCGACTCCGCCGCTTGCGGGCCGTGGGCCGACGCGGCCCGCTTCTTCGTGGTCGTTTACCGGCAGCAATGCTCGCTTGGCTACGAACTGTGCAAGGGCGGCAAGTGGGGCTTTATCGAGGCCGTCGATACCTCACCAGGGCAGACACTCCAGGATTTCGCCAGCGCGACCGTGCAGCGCAATGCCGGCAGGTTCTCCTCATGGGAAGCTGCCGGCGGTGGTGACGGGATCGATTCGCTCGCCTACGTGTCGTGGGGAAGCGGCACGATCCTCTTCGACCCGGACCTCCACGACAGCGACAGCGACGCAACGGGCATCCTTTTGATCGACGGCGGCCAGGACCCTCGCGGTGAACTCGAGAATTGGGACCGCGCGAGCGGCGACATCCTGAACTACTCGGGAGATGCGCGCGTCACCATCGGACGGCCCAACGACCCAAGGAGGATCGAGATCGATTTCAATGATGTCAATGATCCGAAACGTGTGCTGCCTGTACCCTAAGACCCTGTTGGCCGCCACACTGGCGGCGGTCGCGCTGTGTTCCGCGTCCGCATCGGCGCAGACCGTTGTCACAGCCTGCGGCACCGACGACGCGCCCGGCGGTATGAATCTTGCCACCGCGCTCACCATCGGCGGCGACATCGTGATCCGCTGCTCCACTGGCGGAACAACCGTCGCCTTCAACGACGCGCATGTCCTGCGGCTGGCGACCACCATCGACGGGGAAGGCCGCGTGACGCTCGACGGCGGCGGCGACCTGCCCATGTTCATCGTGCACGACGCGAGCGTCAAGCTGGTGCTGCGGCAGATGACGGTCCAGCGGGGATTGAATCCCTTCCTCAACCACCCCGGCAGCGATGCGCCTTCAGGCGGGATCGTCAGCAGCCGCGGCGCTGTGGAACTCTGGAGCGTGCGGACCCGGGACTCGAAGGAACCCTATGACGTACGGACGTTGCGGGCCGTGGAGCGCAGCACTTTCGAAGACAATACCGGCGAGTTCGTCGTGCGCGCTCACGAGGCATCCTTCGTAGAGTCGACCCTGCGGGACAATGCCGGGTCGCCCCTGGCGCAGTCGCGTCAAAGGATCGACAGCCGGCCACGTGCGTCGATCGAACGCTCGGAGATATTCGGCAACGGACGGCCCATCGTCTGGTTCGGCGACCTCATCCTCAGCCGTTCTCGCTTCACCAACAACGGGTCTCCGCAGATGGACGGCGGCGCCGTGCTGATGCTGGACGGCACGATGACGGTGACCCGCACGGATTTCATAAACAACCGTGGCTCTTCAGGTGGCGCGATCGCCGTGCTGGGGGGAAAGCTCGATGTGCATCGCGCTACCCTCGAAGGCAACGAGGCCCGGCAGCGGGGCGGCGCGCTGTGGGTCAACTCCGGTTCGACCGGCTTCATCGACGTGCGGCTGCGTTATGCCAAGTTCAGGAACAACCGCGCCCAGGACGGTGGCGCTATCGCGCTGGAGGGGCGTCTCGAAGCCGGGGCAGTCCTCTTTTCCGGCAATTCCGCCTCGCGTTTTGGAGGCGGGATCGATGTGCCGCGCGGCGTCGTGGAAATTTCGCGTGGGACGTTCGTGGACAACAGCGCGGGAGAAGCCGGGGGAGCGATCCGCAGCGGGCCGACAGGACATGACCAGGTGCGGCTCGGCAACGCGCTCATCGTGCGCAATATGGCTCCAGCCGGCGGGGCCTTCCATGGTCGCACGCTCGATATTGCGAATGGGTCAGTGGTTGCGAACCAGGGCGGTCTTGAAGTGGTCCCGAATGCCCTCGGCAATCCGCCCGGCGGGATCACGTTGCGCAACTCCCTGCTCTCCCAGAACTCAGGCGGCAACTGCGTCGGGGAGACATCGGCCGTGACCGATGCAGGGCAGAACCTCCAGTTTCCGGACACGGGATGCGGGCTCAGCATTCCGGTGGCCGATCCCGTTCTCGACAGCATGTTCGTGCCCCGGCTGGACAGTCCCGCGCGGTTTTCCGGAGACACGGAGACGTGCATGGCGCATCTGCTGGTCGCAGGCCGGGACGTTTATGGGTCGGAAAGACCGGCGCATGACAAGTGTACGATCGGGGCAGTCGAGCACGATCTCGAGCGCCATGCCGTAAGGTTGCTTTCGAGAAGGCGAGAACTTCCCGACCGAATTCGCGAATTCTTCGCCTTTATCGGAGTGGGTGTCATCCGCGGGCATGATTAGCACCAGGAGGCAAAGCCCCGGCCGAGTGGCCTTGCGCAGCCAGTGACATTGAAGGATCACGGGCCATGTGCTCGCGACACAAGCCGACGTTCGGGGGCGGTGGCAGCGGATTGCCGCCAGATCGTCGGACAGCGGCAAGTCCGCAGGTCGCAGACGTCGACCTCAGTGCCTCGCCAGCGTTTCCCGGATCAGCCGCTGGCAGCGTTCGGCCATGAAGTCGAGCAGCAGTCTGACCTTGGGATCCTGCAGCTTCCTGTGGGGATACAGCGCGGCGAGCTGCACCGGGGTGGGCGGGGTTTCGGCCATGACGATCTTCAGCCGTCCCTCCCGCACATAGGGCTCGACCTCGAAAAGCGGTTTGTTGACGATGCCGCGTCCGGCCAGCGCCCAGCCCGTCAGCACGTCGCCGTCGTCGGAATCGAACGGGCCCCGCACTTCGAACTTTTGCGGTCCCGCCGGCAGCTTCAATGTCCAGTAATATTCCCGCACGCCGGGATAGCGCAGCATGAGGCAGTCATGTCTGGCCACGAGATCGCGAGGGTCGGCGGGCTCGCCATGCGTCTCGAGATAGGCCGGTGCGGCGGCGAGCACGCGCTGGCAATCCATGATGCCGCGCATCCTCAGACTGGAATCCTCGAGCACGCCCAGCCGGAAGGCGACGTCGATGCCCTCCTTCATCAGGTCGACTTCGTGATCGGACAGCCTCAGCCTCACCTCGATGTCGGGATACCGGTCCCTGAATTCGGGGATACCGGAGGCGATCAGCCGTCGTCCAAGACCGAGCGGCGCCGTCACCCTGATGGTGCCGCGCGGCTGGCCGGAGAGCGCGGCCACCGCTGCTTCCGCGTCGGCAACGGCATCCAGCACCTGCTTTGCCCCGGGGTAGAACGCCGTCCCGTGCTCGGTCGGCATCAGCTGCCTGGTGGTACGGTTGAACAGCCGCACGCCGAGATATTTTTCGAGCTCCTTGATGCGGTTCGACGCGACGGCCGGCGAAATGCGCATGTCGCGGCCGGCCGCCGACAGATTGCCGAGTTCCAGGACCCGCACGAAAACGGCAATGTTGTCGAGATATGCCAATTCGAATTACCCTGACCGAATGCGTGGAGAAGCTAGTATTTTTGATATTTTTTTGAAAGTCCTCGTGTTGATCCCCCCTATCCGGCCGGACGGCAGGCCGTAAAGTCCGCCTCCACCCTGGCCGAATGATCCAACCTGACCGCATCCCGCTCCCGATGAACGATTTCGCGATATTCTGGGACTGGCTTTCCTTCGCCGTGCGCTGGCTCCACGTCATCACGGGAATCGCCTGGATCGGCTCCTCCTTTTACTTCGTGGCCCTCGATCTGGGCTTGCAGCGGCGCCCGGGCCTGCCTGCCGGCGTCCACGGCGAGGAATGGCAGGTCCACGGCGGCGGTTTCTACAACATCCAGAAATACATGATCGCCCCGGCCGAGATGCCGGAGCACCTGACCTGGTTCAAATGGGAGTCCTATTCGACGTGGCTGTCGGGATTCGCGCTTCTGGCAATCGTCTATTACGCGGGTGCCGACCTCTATC
>JAJFMR010000204.1 GCA_020696915.1 Rhizobiaceae bacterium
GATCGATGACGGCATTGATGAGGGTCGGCTGGCCGGAATCCATCGCCTCGTTCACGGCGCGCTTCAGTTCGTCCGGCGTGGTCACATTGACGCCGACCCCGCCGAACGCCTCCATCATCTTGTCGTAACGGGCGCCCTTGACGAAAACGGTGGTCGCCGGGTCCGAACTGCCGGTAAGGTTGACGTCGGTGCCTCGATAGATGCCGTCGTTGTTGAACACCACCACGCAGATCGGCAGGCCGTAGCGGCAGATCGTCTCGATCTCCATTCCGGAGAAGCCGAAGGCGCTGTCGCCCTCGACGGCGAGCACAGGCTTGCCGGTCTCGATCGCCGCCGCGATGGCGAAGCCCATGCCGATGCCCATGACGCCCCAGGTGCCGGCGCCATGAAAGTCCATCGGCGCCGAATTCTTCATCAGCCGCGGCGCCATCTTGGCGATGTTCTCTTCCTTCTTTGCCCTGACCGCATCGACCCAGTCGGCAGGCGGAGACGCCCATTTCCCGCTCATGGCCTCGAGAAGTGCCGCCACGCATGACCCTATGTCGCCGACCAGCGGAGCAGCGATCTCGATGTTGGAGTCCATCTCCTTCGGCTCGATGTCGACCTGGACGAACTTCTTCGAGTGAGGCTCGCCCCACGCCTTCCCCTTGCCGTGCGACAGCAGCCAGTTGAGACGCGCGCCGATCAGCATGACGACGTCTGAATCCTTCAGGACGGTCGAGCGTGCGGCTCCGGCGCACTGCGGGTGGGTGTCGGGCAATAGGCCTTTGGCCATGCTCATCGGCAGGAACGGAATGCCGGTTTTCTCGACGAAGGCGCGGATATCATCGTCGGCCTGCGCATAGGCGGCGCCCTTGCCGAGGATGATGAGCGGCCGCCTGGCACTCTTCAGCACGTCGAGCGCGCGCCTGACGGCTGCCGGGGCCGGAATCTGCGCCGGCGCCGGATCGATGACCTTGACGAGCGACTTCTCGCCGGCCGCCGCATCCATCACCTGCCCGAACAGCTTGGCCGGCAGATCGAGATAGACCCCGCCTGGCCGCCCGCAGACGGCGGCACGGATCGCCCGCGCCACGCCGATGCCGATGTCGGCGGCGTGCAGCACGCGGAAAGCCGCCTTGCAGAGCGGCTTGGCGATCGCCAGCTGGTCCATCTCCTCATAGTCGCCCTGCTGCAGGTCGACGACCTCGCGCTCCGACGAGCCCGAGACCAGGATCATCGGAAAGCAATTGGTCGTGGCGTTGGCAAGCGCCGTCAGCCCGTTCAGGAAGCCCGGCGCGGAAACCGTGAGGCAGATGCCCGGCTTCTTCGTCAGGAAGCCCGCAATGGCCGCGGCATTGCCGGCGTTCTGCTCGTGCCTGAACGAGATGACGCGGATGCCGGAAGCCTGCGCCATGCGGCCGAAATCGGTGATCGGAATGCCGGGCACACCATAAATCGTCTCGATGCCGTTCAGCTTCAGCGCATCGATGATCAAATGGAAGCCGTCCGTCAGCTCTCGCGCCGCTTCGATTTCGGATTTGGTTGCTTCAATGCTCTGCGCTGTCGCTGACATTCCATTCCCTCCGCGAAGACCCCTGAATCGAAGTCAGCCCAGGAAGTCGCCGTGCTTCTCGATGTGCGCGTAAAGCCCGAACGTGTGCTCGCGCACGAGCCGCCCGGCGCGTTCCGCGTCGCGCGCGGCGAGCGACTCGATGATGTTCATGTGATCGATGATCGACCGTTCGGCCCGATTGTCCTGGCCGATCGTTACCTTGCGGATCGCCCGCATGTGGATGAAAAGGTCGCCGGTGATGTCGGCAATGAGCTTGCAGGCGCCGAGCCGGATGATCGTCTGATGGAACGCGATGTTGGCGTCCGAGTACTCGCTGAGGTGATCGGCGGGCTTTTCGTGGCGGAACTCGGCGAACATCTCCCGGAGCGCAGCGAGGTCGGCGTCCGAGGCGTTCTGCGCGGCGAAGCGCGCCGACATGCTTTCGAGGGCCGCCCAGACGGCGATCATCTCCAGAATCTCGGCCTTTGTCTTGCGCACGACGAAGATGCCGCGCCGCGGCGTCGAACGGACGAAGCCCTCCCGTTCCAGGATGGTGATCGCCTCGCGCACCGGCGTGCGGGAGATGGCGAGATCCTGCGAAAGGCGCCGTTCGTCGAGGCGGATATCCTCCGGATGGGAATAGATGTCCATCTCGGTGATCGCCTGCTTCAGCGTCCGATAGGCGAGGCTCCGGAAACTGATCGCCGGGTCCAGCGGCTGCAGGTTCAGCTTCGGTGGTGGATTCGATGCCGGTCGCACGATCGTACGTCTACCCATGTTCCGCCGACTTCATCTCGGCTTGCCATACTGTATACCACACGTCCGCGGCGCTACAACATCTCGGCCGGCTTGCGGGTGTTCAACCGGTCCAGAACGAAGCCGATGAGCGGCCAGAAGAGCATGATCATCGCCAGCAGGCAGATCAACCCGACCAGCCAGTTTGACCAGAAGATCGACATTTCGCCTTGCGAGATGAGCATCGCCCGGCGGAACGAGCTTTCGGCCATGTCGCCGAGGACGAGCGCTAGCACGAGGGGAGCGAGCGGATATTGAAGCTTTTTGAAGAGATACCCGATGACGCCGAAGACCAGCATGATCGATACGTCGAGCAGGGCATTGTGGACAGTGTAGGCTCCGACGGCGCACATGACCAGGATGATCGGCGCGATGATGGAGAAGGGGATGCGCAGGATCGCAGCCCACGCCGGCACCGTGGTCAGAACGATGATGAAGCCAACGACGTTCGACAGGTACATCGAGGCGATCAGCCCCCAGACGAAGTCTTTCTGCTCGATGAACAACGTCGGGCCGGGTTGCAGGCCCCAGATCAGAAGGCCGCCGAGCATGACGGCGGCGGTCGGCGAGCCGGGGATGCCGAGCGTCAGCATCGGCAGCAGCGCGCTGGTGCCGGCGGCGTGCGCCGCGGTCTCGGGCGCCACGACGCCCTCGATCTCGCCGGTGCCGAATTTTTGCCTGTTGCGTGAGAAGCGGCGGGCGAGCCCGTAGCTCATGAACGAGGCGGGCGTCGCGCCACCGGGCGTGATGCCGAGCCAGCAACCGACGGCCGCGCTCCTGAGATAGGTCACCCAGAACGTCGGCAGCCGAGCCCAGGTTTGCAGCACGACCCGCATGTTGATCTTGGCGCTCTTGCCCCTGAACGCCAGTCCTTCCTCCATGGTGAGCAGAATCTCGCCGACGCCGAACAGGCCGATCACGGCAATGAGGAAATCGAAGCCGCGCATCAGCTCGACGGTTCCGAACGTCATGCGCAGGGTGCCGGTGACGCCGTCCATGCCGACGGCCGCGAGGGAAAAGCCGAGCATCATCGCGGCAAGCACCTTGAAGGGCGACTCCCGGCCCATGCCGACAAAGCTGCAGAACGTCAGGAGCTGCACCGCAAAGAACTCGGCCGGCCCGAACTCCAGCGCGAATTCAGCGACGATCGGCGCCAGGAACGTCAGGACGATGACCGCCAGGAAAGCGCCGACGAACGACGACGAGAAGGCGGCGGTGAGCGCTTCGTCGGCACGTCCCTGCTGCGCCATCGGATGACCGTCGAAGGTTGTCGCCACCGACCAGGGCTCACCTGGAATGTTGAAGAGGATCGAGGTGATGGCCCCACCGAACAGGGCTCCCCAGTAAATGGAGGAGAGCATGATGATGGCGGCGGTCGGCGACATCGAGAAGGTGAGCGGCAGGAGGATCGCCACGCCGTTCGCGCCGCCGAGGCCGGGCAACACGCCGATCAGCACGCCGAGCGTGATGCCGACGCACATGTAGAGGATGTTCACAGGATCAGCGAGGATGCCGAAGCCGTGGAACAGCGACGAAATCGATTCCATCAGCATGGGGCTACCTGCCTGCGTGTCGGCACATGAGGCGAATTGGCGCCGGCGCAGGTCCGGCCGTCTCGAGGCGCAGCGTCTGCAGAGCGCTCACTTCAGTAACCCAGCGCCGCTTCGAGTGGTCCCTTCGGCAACGGGATCAGGAACATGATTTCGAACAGCCAGAACAGCACCGCCGGAACCGCCACGCCGACCGGGATCGCCTTGACCAGCGAATAGCTTCCGAGCCACACCATGAAGACGGAGATGAAGATCGCCGCGGCAACGTAGATTCCGACAAACTCGATCAGCACGACGAAGCCGACCGTCGGCGCCAGCACCTTCAGAACCAGCAGCAGCGCCGAGCGATCGACGAAGTTCGACAGATCCGGTGCCTTGGTCAGAACGTGGACGCCGAAGGTGATGGCGCTCGCGACGAACATGATCACGCCGATGTAGAACGGGAAGTAGCCGGCCTGCGGACCGTCGACGGCCCAACCGGCGCCCACGCGCCAGCTGTCGCTCATCACGACGGCGGCGACCAGCATGAGCGCGGCCGCCACCGCGAGTTCCATGGCGCGGGTGGAAACGGTCCGCTCGCTCTGCCCCGGCTTGTGCTCGGGGACTAGATCGTGCTTGTCAGACAAGGGGAAAACCTCGCGGAGATTGCGCTCGGACTTCGACGAAGCCCCGGAAGCGCATCGAAGGCTCCCGGGGCGCCGTGCTTCACTTGGCGAGGAAGCCGGCTTCCGTCATCAGTTTCTTGTGCACTTCGGCGGCGTTGGCCACCCAGGCCTTGTATTCGTCGCCGCTCATGAAGGTCTGCGTGAACGCGCCGGACTTCATGAACTCTTTCCATTCCGGCTGCTCGCGCACCTTCTTGAAAAGCTCGACGTAGTAGTCGACGACCTCCTGGTCGACGCCGGCAGGCATGAAAATGCCGCGCAGCATCTGGTACTTCATCGGCACGCCGGCTTCCTCGCAGGTCGGAATGTCGCCCCAGGGGACGTCGCCTTCGACTTCGAGGCGTTTCTCGGCGAAGACGCAGAGCGGACGGGTCCTGCCGCCCTGCCAATGCGACACCTGCTCGATCGGATTGTTCACCGACGAACTGATGTGGCCGCCGACGACCGCCGCCGCCACGTCGCCGCCGCCGTCGAACGGCACGTAGGTGAAGTCGGCCTCGGTCGCACCTTCGATGGCGACCGTGATGATCTGGTCTTCCTGCTTGGAGCCCGTTCCGCCCATCTGGAACTTGTCGGGGCCGGCAGCCGCAACGGCGTCGAGATATTCCTTCGCCGTCTTGTATTCGGTGTCGGCCTTCACCCAGAGGACGAAATTGTCGAGCGCCAGCATGGCGACCGGGGTCATGTCCTCATGGCTGAACGGCACGCCGGTCGCCAGCGGCGTGGTGAACAGATTGGACAGAGTGATGATGAGCTTGTGCTCGTTGCCCTTGTCCTGGACGACGTCCATGAAGCCTTCGGCTCCGGCGCCGCCCGACTTGTTGATGACAACCATCGACTGATTCATCAGGCCGTGCTTCTGCACGATGCCCTGTATCATTCGCGACATCTGGTCAGCGCCGCCGCCGGTGCCCGCAGGCACGATGAACTCGACCGTCTTGGTCGGCTCCCACGCCCGTGCATCGTCGGGAAGAGCAACACCGATCGACAGGATGCTCGCACCCGCGAACATCGAGACGAGTGATTTCTTGAATCCATGCTTCGTCAACGTTTCCTCCCAGTTTCCCGTCCGTTTTCGGATCGGCGCCGCGTGCCTCGGTGACACTTGGTCCTTGTTTGCGATCCTCAAGTGGGACACAGCATGCAGCATATTGTATATCAGAAGGGCGCGCAAACGTTCTTCTGCTTTGCGCAGTGGTTTTTTTCCGCACTTATGCTGCGGTGCAGAAGAAAAAACTCGGTCGGAGCGCCTGCGAAGGACAAATCTTCCGCCGCGCGGGAAGCGACAGCTCGTCGTGCGTAGACCAGAGAACGTCTTCCTGGCCGAACGGGGCCCGGGAGAATCAGGCCGGCTTTTCGAGCAGTGCACGCCGCATCGTCTCGGCCACCCGGTCGACGGTTTCCGCGATCCGCACGCCGGCCGCGCGCAGCGCCTCGATCTTGGCGGCGGCATGCACGCCACCGGCCGGAGCGAAGGCGCCGGCATGGCCCATGCGCCGTTCGGACGGTGCATGGCGGCCGGCCACCAGCGCCACCACCGGCTTTG
>JAJFMR010000205.1 GCA_020696915.1 Rhizobiaceae bacterium
CAACCCCAAGCCGGATGCGTCGGCCCAGGGTGTCGCCTGCTGCGACGTGGTCAATCGCGGGCCGACATTCGCCGACGGCCGCATCTTCTTCACCACTCTCGACACGCATGTGGTGGCGCTGGACGCCGAAACCGGGGAAGAGATCTGGAAGATGAAACTCGGCGAGATCAACCGCGGCGAGACCATGACGATGGCTCCTCTCGTGGTGAAGGGCAAGGTCATCGTCGGCGTTTCCGGCGGCGAGTACGGAGTCCGCGGCTGGATCCAGGCGCTGGACGCGACAACCGGGGAGACGGTCTGGAAAGCCTGGAGCACGGGTCCGGACAAGGAGGTCCTGATCGGCCCTGACTTCAAGCCATTCTATAGCCATGACCAGGGCGTCGATCTCGGCGTCTCGACCTGGCCTCCGAATGCCTGGGAACAGGGCGGAGGAACGGTGTGGGGCTTCATCACCTATGATCCCGAACTCGATCTGATCTATTACGGTACGGGCAACCCGGGGCCGTGGAATGCCGACCAGCGCCCAGGCGACAACAAATGGACTGGCGGCGTTTTCGCCCGGGATCCCGACACCGGTGCCGCGCGCTGGTTCTATCAGTGGAACCCGCACGATCTGTTCGATTGGGATGGCATCAACGAGAACATACTGGTCGACATCGAATGGCAGGGAGAGCCGCGCAAGGCGCTCGTCCATCCCGACCGAAACGGGCTGGTGTATCTGCTCGACCGCACGACCGGAGAGGTGCTGTCGGCGAATTTCTACCACGCGGTCAACAGCCACGGCGGGGTCGACCTGAAGACCGGCCGCTATCAGCCCAATGAGGAGAAGCACCCGGTCGACAACAAGGTCATCCGGGACATCTGCCCGACCGCTCCGGGCGCAAAGGACTGGAGCCCATCCTCCTTCTCGCACCAGACAGGGCTGCTTTACATCCCCCACAACAATCTCTGCATGGATTGGGAAAGCGTCGAGGCCAACTACATCGCCGGGACACCCTATGTCGGGGCGGAGGTTCGCATGTTTGCCGGCCCCGGCGGCCATAGGGGCGAGCTTTCCGCCTGGGACATTATCCGGGGAAAGGAAGTCTGGACCATCAAGGAATCCTTCCCGGTGTGGGGCGCGACACTCGCCACGGCCGGCGGGCTGGTCTTCTACGGAAACATGGAAGGCTGGTTCAAGGCGGTCGATGCCAGGACGGGCGATCTCGTTTGGCAATTCAAGACATCGTCCGGGATCATCGGACAGCCAACGACGTTTCAGGGCCCGGACGGCAAGCAGTATGTCGCAATTCTTTCGGGGGTCGGCGGCTGGTCGGGAAGTATCGTGTCCGGCGACCTCGATCCTCGCGACTCGACGGCCGCGCTCGGCTTTGTCAACGCCATGCGCGACCTCAAGAAGGTTACGACAAAGGGGGGGACGCTCTATGTGTTCGCGCTTCCTTAGTCTTGCGATCCTGCTCGTGCTCGCCTTCGCCAGTCGAGCCGTTGCCGACGGCGCGCGCGAGCTCCGCGTGTGTGCCGACCCCAACAATCTGCCTTTCTCCAACGATCGGGAAGAAGGCTTCGAAAACCACATAGTGCGGCTGGTGGCGGAAGAACTGGGGGCAAAACCGGTCTACACCTGGCGGGCTCAGCGCCGCGGCTTCCTGCGGGAAACCCTCAACGCCGCCGTCTGCGACCTCGTGCCGGGGCTGCCCAGCAAGCTGGAAGGCGTGCGCACCACCCGCCCCTACTATCGCTCCGCCTATGTCTTCGTGTCACGCGCCGATGGACCCTTTGCCAGGTCGCTCGATGATCCGGTCCTGCGGGAGGCACGGCTCGGCGTTCAGCTCGTCGGGGATGATGGCGCCAACTCGCCGCCCGCCCATGCGCTGGCGCGGCGCGGCATCACCCTAAACGTTCGCGGTTACACCGTCTACGGCGACTACCGCGAGCCGAACCCGCCTGCGGCGATCGTTTCGGCGGTAGCTTCGGGCGAAATCGACATCGGTCTCGCATGGGGACCGCTCGCCGGCTATTTCGGCGCCTGGGAAACGCCGCCCCTGCGGACCTCCGTCATCGAGCCGCTCCTAGACGGTCCGCAGCCGATGGCCTGGGACATCTCCATGGCTGTCCGGAAGGGCGACGAAACGCTCGGCGAAGCGGTCGACAAAGCACTCGCCCGCCGGACGGCCGAGATCGACGCCATACTGGCGGAATATCACGTTCCCAGGCTCGATACGCCGCCAACCGAAGACAGCAGCCGATGAGGCACGCAGTTCTCTTTGCACTCGTTCTTTTCGCAGGATGCGAGCGCGAGGACCGGGAATTCAGGGCCGATCCGGTCGCAACGGAGGCGGATGCGAGAATTGCGATGACCAGCCTATCGCCCGGAAAGGGCGGACCGGAGCGCAGCGGTGCTAACGCCAAGGCCTATGAGGAAAACGCCTACCACATCAGCCAGGGCAAGAAGTTCTACTCCTGGTTCAACTGCAAGGGCTGCCACGCCAATGGCGGAGGCGGTTCAGGTCCCGCCCTGATGGACGACCGCTGGGTTTATGGCGGCGAGTTCGCCAACATCGTCCAGACGATCGAGGAAGGTCGGCCGAACGGCATGCCTTCCTTCCGCGGCCGAATTCCCGACGAGCAGATCCGGCAGATCGCAGCCTATGTGAGGTCGATGGGGCGCTATGTGCCCAAGGCAGCCGCTCCGGGCCGCAGTGACGACATGAGTCCGGGCAAGGACGAGCAGCGGCGGTTGCCGGGCCGTCCGGCCGATGGTGGCATCGTCCCGCCCTCGGCCGAGATGCCGCAATGAGGCCGAGATGCGCTTTCCGCCCGAGCCTGATCTGGAGCACGGGCCTTCTGCTGACCGGTTGTTCTGGTCCGCAATCCTCCCTCGATCCATACGGCCCGGACGCGGACACACTGGCGAGGCTGTTCTGGAATTTCACCGGCTTCCTGACGCTGGTCTGGGTCGTGACCATGTTCGCGCTCCTCTTTGCGTTGCGTCCGCGGCCAGAACCCGCGCGCGATCCGCTGGCTCACGAACAGAACGCGGAACACGGCATGGTGCTGACCGTCGCCATCGCCACTGCGCTTACCGTCATCTCGATCGCCGCGCTGACCGTCGTCAGCTACGGCGCGCAAAGGGTGCTCTTCTCCGACAGGAGCCCCAGCCTCTCGATCGAAGTGACGGGCCATCAATGGTGGTGGGAGGTCCGCTACGAGGATCCACGGCCTTCCCAGACCTTCGCAACGGCCAACGAGATACACATTCCGGTCGCCACGCCGGTGATCCTGAAGCTCGCAGCCTCCGACGTGATCCATTCCTTCTGGGTTCCCAGACTGGCGGGCAAGCTCGATCTCATCCCCGGCCGGACCAACGAACTCCGCATCCAGGCCGACAAGCCCGGAATCTACCGTGGCCAGTGCGCCGAGTTTTGCGGATGGCAGCACGCACACATGGCCATGCTGGTCGTTGCTCACACGCAAGAAGATTTCCAGGCGTGGCGCGCAGCGCAGGTCAGCCCAGCCAAGCCGCCAGCCGATGCAGAGCAAAAGCGCGGCCAGGAAATATTCCTGAAAAGCCCGTGCGTCATGTGCCATCAGATTCGCGGCACGCCAGCTGCTGGGAAGGTGGCGCCCGACCTGACCCATGTCGGAAGCCGTCGCACGATCGCCGCGGCCACGCTTCCCAACACGCGCGGCAATCTCGCCGCCTGGATCGTCGACCCGCAGGGGATCAAGCCCGGAGTCCACATGCCGCTGATCAAGCTGGATGCCGGTGAGATCCAGCCGCTGGCTGCCTATCTCGAGGGGCTGAAGTGAGCGACGTCGCGCTCCATCCCCGGCCGAATGAAAAGAAGGAGAAAGAGCTCCGCGACACCGATCTCGCCGGGCGCGCGCTGACGGCACGGCTCGCCGCAACCTGGGGCAGCGACTCGGGACTGCTGGCGGCGCTGTCAACCGTCGACCACAAGATCATCGGCAGGCGCTACATCATCACCGCTTTCGTGTTCCTGTTCCTCGGCGGCATTGCTGCAGCGGTGATGCGTCTCCAGCTGTCACGCCCGGAAAACACGCTGATCGGGCCGGATCTCTACAATCAGCTGTTCACCATGCACGGCACGACGATGATGTTCCTGTTCGGCGTGCCGATCGGCGAGGCCTTCGCAGTCTACCTCGTGCCGCTGATGGTGGGCACGCGAAACATTGCCTTCCCTCGTCTCAACGCCTTTTCCTATTACGTCTATGTCTTTGGCGGCCTGATGATCTGGACGGCCTTCATGCTCAATATCGGTCCCGATACCGGCTGGTTCGCCTACACGCCGCTCTCCGGGCCGGAATTCTCGCCGGGCAAACGCGTGGATTTCTGGGCACAGATGGTGACCTTCACGGAGGTCGCCGCGCTGGCAGTAGCGGTGGAGATCGTCGTAACCGTGCTCAAGCAGCGCGCTCCCGGAATGACGCTCGACCGTATACCGCTCTTCGTCTGGGCGGTCTTCGTGAATTCGATCGTCATCATATTCGCCATGCCGGCGGTGATGTTCGCATCGACTGCGCTGATCCTCGACCGGCTTCTGGGGACCCACTTCTTCAACCCCGCCGAGGGCGGGGACCCGCTGCTTTGGCAACACCTGTTCTGGTTCTTCGGCCATCCGGAAGTCTACATAATCTTCCTTCCGGCGACCGGCTTCGTGTCGGCCATCATAGCCGCCTTCGCCCGCCGTCCCGTGTTCGGCTACTTGCCGGTCGTTCTGGCGCTGTTCGCGACGGGCTTCCTGTCCTTCGGCCTGTGGGTCCACCATATGTTCACCACCGGCCTGCCGCAGCTCGGCGCGAGCTTCTTTACGGCTTCGAGCATGATGATCGCCGTTC
Source organism: Rhizobiaceae bacterium (assembly GCA_020696915.1). Lineage (GTDB taxonomy): Bacteria > Pseudomonadota > Alphaproteobacteria > Rhizobiales > Rhizobiaceae > JAJFMR01. The sequence goes on from JAJFMR010000205.1 coordinate 4,861, forward strand.
CGACAGGCATCCAGATCTTCTGCTGGATCGCCACGCTGTGGGACGGACGGCCGGTGTTCCGCACCCCGCTGCTTTTCGTGCTCGGCTTCTTCTTCATTTTCGTGGCGGGCGGGCTGTCCGGCGTAATGCTGGCCTCGGTGCCGATCGACACGCAGGTGCACGACAGCTACTTCGTCGTCGCCCATTTCCACTACGTGCTCATCGGCGGCAACGTGTTTCCGCTGCTCGGCGCCGTCTATTACTGGTTCCCCAAGCTGACCGGCCGGATGATGGACGAGCGCCTCGGCAAGTGGCACTTCTGGCTGGCCTTCGTTGCCTTTAACCTCGCTTTCTTCCCGATGCACATTTCGGGCCTGCTCGGCATGCCGCGCCGCGTGTACACCTATCCCGGCGGGCTCGGCTGGGACACGCTCAACCTGATCTCGTCGGTCGGCGCGGTGCTATTCTTCCTGAGCTTCGTCCTCTTCCTTTACAATGTAATCGCGAGCCTGCGGGGCGGCGACGCTGCCGGCAACAATCCCTGGGACGCGGGTACTCTGGAATGGGCGACAGCCTCGCCGCCGCATCCGCAAAATTTCGATCGCATCCCCTTCGTGACCCATCGCGAGCCGTTGTGGGCCGAGCGCCAGACACTGCCCGTTGTGACGGGGCTGGCGGTGGAGAGGCGCGAGTTGCTGGTCAGCAGCGTGTCGGAAGCGGCGCCCGACCTGCTCGAAAGCTCGCCCGTGCCGACGATCTGGCCGTTCGTGGCGGCCGTGGCCACAGGCGTCACCTTCATCGCCACGATCTTCACGCCGTGGGCGGTTGCCTGGGGCGGCCCGATTACCGCTCTCCTCCTGGTCGCGTGGTTCTGGCCGAAGAGCATCAAGGACGACGAGTGATGGAGTATCGTGCCGTCAGCGACGTTTCGGAACTGCCGACCTACGCATTCGGGTCGCGGGTCACGATGTGGTGGGGCACGCTGGCCTTCTGCGTTCTGGAAGGGACCGGCTTCGCCCTGGGCATCGCCGCCTACCTCTATCTGGCGTATCTCA
>JAJFMR010000206.1 GCA_020696915.1 Rhizobiaceae bacterium
TCGAATATGCGCCGTAAAGCGCGCCCGCATCGGCGAGAGCACGGACGTCCCGCAGCCAGGCTCCGGTGGAATAGGCGGTGCCCGGATGGACATGGCCGTAGAGAAGGTGCGGAGCCTCTGCGAGGTCTCCAGGGGTCGGCCGCGCGGTGATGACGTTCAGCACCGAATAGGCCTGCATGGAATCGGTATTGACGATCCGCCCCTCGAGGCGGCGCGCCAGCGACAGCGCGAGGGCGGACTTGCCGCTCGCGGTCGGCCCCGCTATCAGGATCGCATTCCTGATCAGCCCCGCCCCGCCGGATTGCCGGATGCCGCTCGTCGCCACACTCGTTTCCCATCCCGACGCGCCCGTCGTGTCGCGTCCTCTGGCGACTATGGCCGCCGCGGCAGTCGGCGCAAGCGCCATCTCCTGGCTAGGCGACGGCATCGCCTGCGATCTCGTGCTGCCGCATGGCATCGGCGAGCCGGAAGCCACGGAGACGCTCCGCGGCGCGCTGTCGGGGGCGCCAGTCGATGTCGTCGTGCAGGAACAGGCCGGACGCCGCAAGAAAATCCTCGTCGCCGACATGGATTCGACGATGATCGACCAGGAATGCATCGACGAACTCGCCGATGAAATCGGTCTCAAGGACCACGTCGCCGCCATTACCGCGCGATCGATGAACGGCGAGATCGAGTTCGAGCCGGCGCTGCGCGAACGCGTGGCGCTGCTGCGCGATCTCGACCGCGGCGTCGTGGACCGCATCATCGCCAGCCGGCTGACGCTTGCTTCCGGCGCACGCACGCTGGTTCAGACGATGCGCGCGGCGGGTGCCTGGACCACGCTGGTTTCCGGCGGCTTCGATGTGTTCACCCGCCGCATCGCCGCGATGCTGGGCTTCCACGAAGATCGCGCCAATCGCCTGCTGATCGCCGGGGGGCGGCTCACCGGCGAGGTGGCCGAGCCGATCCTCGGCCGCGCCGCCAAGGCCGAGGCGCTCGTCGAGGTCGCTGCGAAGCTCGGCCTCGCGCCGGCGGACGCCATCGCGGTCGGCGACGGCGCCAACGACCTCGACATGCTGCGTCTGGCCGGCACCGGCGTGGCCATGCATGCCCGGCCGGCGGTCGCGGTCCAGTCGAAGGTGCGCATCGATCATGGCGATCTCACCGCTCTCCTCTACCTGCAGGGATTTCAACGCTCGGAGTTTTCGGCATGACGCCGATCCTCACGGAGCGGCTGATCCTGCGCAACTGGGAGGAGCGCGACCGTCCGCTGTTTCATCGCATAAATTCCGACGAGCGCGTCATGGAGTTCTTTCCGTTTCGACGCGACCGCGCGCGGAGCGACGCCCTGATGGACAGGCTGCGCGCCGGCATCAGACAGCGCGGCTACGGCTTCTCGGCCGTGGAGATTGCCGCGACGGGCGAATGCATGGGCTTCGTCGGACTGCATCCCACGACGATCGAGAGTGGCTCGACCGAGATAGGGTGGCGGCTGGCGCCGGAATACTGGGGGTTCGGCTACGCGACGGAAGCGGCGCAGGCGCTGCTGTCCTTCGGCTTCGAGACGGTGGGACTGGCGGAGGTCATCTCGTTCGCGGTCTGGAACAATCATCGCTCGACCGCCGTGATGCGCCGGCTTGGCATGCGTGCGGATCCCGCGGCGGATTTCGACCATCCGGATATTCCGGAGACGCATCCGCAACTGAAGCGGCACGTCATGTACCGGCTCTCCCGGTCGGACTGGCGGTCACGTTGATCGCCGGAAGCGCTGGAGCGGTTCGACGCCTCTATCGAATCGCCATGGATGCTGCCATCCAGCAACTGCTGGGGCGGGAACCAGCACTTCGAGAATGCCCAAGCTCTCCCTGATCTCGCGCAAGCAAGCACTCGATGGCATGACTGCAATTGATCGAACCCGTTCACGCGGTTGTCACCTACGTCCCACATGACGATCTTCCGATAAACCTGCTACATTCCGTCCTGAGGCGGTGGTCGGGGTCCATTATGGTGTTCGCATCTCGGGGTCTGCCCTGCTCGGCTGTCCGGTTTCGTTCGGCTTCATTTTTCCTGTTGATGCTTACTGTCGTTTCGCCAACTGGAACATGGTCAGCGGAGATCATCGGGCGGCTTCCGAGGGTCCTGATCCTCTACCCGTATGACGAGCGGATTCCAGCGACAAACATTGCTGGAGAGACAGCCAGGGCCCGGCTGCTCGAAGCCACGCAGGGCAAGATTGATCTCTTCTCGGAGTTCCTCGACCTATCCCGATTTCCCGATGACGTTCACATCGATCGGATGGCCCGCTATCTTTCCGAGAAATACGTCGAACACCAGCCCGATGTCGTGGTTGCACTCGGGGAGGAGTCGACCCGATTCATCAGTCAAAATCGTCACAGGATCGCCCCCGAGGCGAAAATTGTCTTCGCCGGTTTCAGTGCCGAGACGGCCGCTGGCCTGAACCTGCCTGACGACGTTGTGGGCGCGTTCACCGAATTCGATATCGGGAAGACGTTCGAGATGGCAATCCGCCTCCAGCCGAACGCTCGACGTCTGGTGGTGATCGGCGGCTCTTCGAAATTCGACGAGGCCTGGATCGCGAACGCGCGCGTCAACCTGCCGGCCGTCACAGGAGGTGTCGAAACCACCTATCTGACCGGGCTGTCGATCGATGAATTCGTCGAGCATGCCGCACGTCTCACTCCGGATTCCATTCTCATCGTGCTGACGGTCTTCGTAGATCGTTCGGGCCGGAACTTCATCCCGCAGGCATCCCTGGAGATGATCGCGGAGGCAGCTGCAGCCCCGACCTACGGACCCTATTCCACCTATCTCGGACGCGGCGTCGTAGGCGGCAACACCGTGACTTTCGAATCGATGGGAAGCTCGGTCGCCGATCTGGCCATCGATGCGATCGCCGGAAAAACGATCTCAGACGTCGAGGTTCCGCACACCTATGTCGCCGACTCCAGGCAACTGGAACGCTGGGGACTGCCGGAAAGCGCGCTTCCCGCAGGAACCGTCCAGAGCTTCGAGGAAAGCTCCATTTGGGCCGATCATTGGCAGGCAATCACCGGAGGGATCGGCGTGCTTGCAATGCAGGGACTGGTCATCGCGGGACTGCTGATCGAACGGCGAAAGCGCCAGACGGCGGAAACGCAGTCGCAGCTGCATCTGCTCGAAGCCGTCCACCTCAACCAGTCGGCTACGGCCGGCGCGCTGTCGGCTTCGATCGCCCATGAGCTCAACCAGCCGCTAGGCGCCATCCGCAGCAATGCCGACGCGGCGGAGATTCTGCTGCGGAGCGATACGCCAGACCTGAAGCTCATCCGGCAGATCGTCGCCGACATCAGGGACGACGACCAGCGCGCCGGCGACATCATCATGCGGCTGAGAGCAATGCTCAGAAAGCGCAGCGAGATCGACTGGCAGGAGTTCGACCTCAACGAAGCGATCGGCGGCGCACTACGGATACTTCACGCCGAAGCGGCGCGAAGGAGAGTGGAGGTCACCTCGAACTATGCAGCGACCCAACTCCCCGTACGGGCGGACAGGGTGCATATACAGCAGGTCATTCTCAATCTCGCGACGAACGCGATGGACGCCATGCTGGACGTCGTTTCGCCGGAGCGAAAGCTTGTTTTCCAGACGGCGCTCACCAGGGAAGCGAAGGTCGAGCTGTCGGTCTCCGATACAGGTTGCGGAATCCCCGGCGAGCGGCTCGCCACAGTTTTCGAGCCGTTCTACACGACCAAGCCGACCGGCACCGGACTGGGCCTCGCTATCGCGCGCACCATCATCGAGACATATGGCGGCCGCATCTGGGCCGACAACCGCCCGGAGGGCGGCGCCGTCTTTCGTTTCAACCTGCCCCTGGCGCAGGGCCTGCAATGACACCCGTCATCCACATCGTCGACGACGACGCGTCGTTTCGGACGGCTGTCGGCCGCCTGATCGAAGCGTCCGGGTTTCGGGTAGCTTCGTACGTCTCGGGCGAAGACATCCTCGAGCGGCTGCCGAGTGCCGAGCCTGGTTGCATACTCCTCGACTTGCGGATGCCCGGCCTGAGCGGCGCGGACCTGCAGGACCACCTGGTCCAGAAGGCGCCGCTGCTGCCGATCATTTATCTGACCGGGCATGGCGACATCGGCGCAACGGTCCGCGCCATCAAGGCGGGTGCTGAAGATTTCCTGGAGAAGCCGGCCTCGGCCGAGGACCTGCTGGAGGCGATCCGGCGAGCGTTGCTGCAAAACGGGAAGCGGCGCTCAGAGCATGATCGTGCTCACGCGTTGCGTGGCCTCGTCGCCAACCTGACGCCGCGCGAGTTTCAGGTCTTCGACCTGGTCGTTCGCGGCAAGCGCAACAAGCAGGTGGCTTTCGAGCTCGGCACATCCGAAAGGACGGTCAAGGCGCACAGGCACGCGATAACGGAGAAGCTTGGAGTGAATTCGCTGGCGGAGATGGTGACGATCGCCGAACGGCTGGGACTCATCGAATCGCGGCAATCAGCCAGTTCTTCCCCTTAGGCCAGTATCGCTCGTTCCCGATAGGCCCTACCGTAGAGATGGTGGTCACCCAGATACCGGTGGGAAAGGGCGTGCCTTGGAAAGCCAGCCACGCGCGGTGGCCGTCATCGAAGACGACGCCAGCATGCGGAAGGGCGTCGAGCGCCTGCTCAACGCCCATGGCTTTCCAACCGAGGGATATGCGTCGGCTGAAACATTCCTGCATCGAGACCCCGAGAACGCTGTCGCCTGCATCGTGCTCGATATCCAGCTCGGCGGGATGTCCGGCCTGGAGCTCGGCTGCCGGTTGCAGACGTCCGACCCCGGGCTGCCGGTCATCTTCATCACCGCAGTCGACGACGACGTGGTGGAACTGGAAGCAACGCGTCTGGGCTGCATAGCCTACCTGCACAAGCCCTTCCCTGCAGATTTGCTGATCGACGCGATCCACGCGGCGCTCGCTGCGCCGTCGAAGGATCCGGACGGCAAACTCGGCTGAGCACCGCGTCGCCCGCGGTGCTCCGGCATGCAATCGGCGCTCCCCGTCAGGTTCCTTCCCCAAAGGTCAATAGCACCGCCGCCGGTGCTGGATAGACTTGTTGCCGACGCGTTGCCGTCCATCCGCAGGTTCTTCGCTCCGCCATGTCCGCGGAGAGCATGTCGATTGCGGGCGTCTGGCAAAATGTCGCTTTCGTTACCTGCCAGGTCTGGGAAGAAAGTTCACGGAGAAACTTCAGATGAATGACACGCCAGCAAATCCGAGCCGTCGCGACATCCTGCTTGCCGGAGCATCCGTGCTCGCCGTTTCGACGATCGCGTCAGGCGTAGCGACGAGGGCCGCGCGAGGCCAGACGCCAGGTACAAAGCCAAACATCCTCGTGATCTTCGGCGACGACGTCGGCTATTGGAACATCAGCGCCTACAACCGCGGGATGATGGGCTACCGCACGCCGAACATCGATCGCATAGCGCGGGAAGGCGCGATCTTCACCGATCATTACGCGCAGCAGTCCTGCACCGCAGGGCGCGCGGCGTTCATCACCGGGCAATCCTGCTTCCGTACCGGCTTGCTCAAGGTGGGCCTGCCGGGCGCCAAGGAAGGCCTGTCCGATAAGGATCCAACGCTTGCCGAACTGCTCAAGCCGCAGGGCTACGTGACGGGCCAGTTCGGCAAGAACCATCTCGGCGACCGCAACGAACATCTTCCGACGGTGCATGGCTTCGACGAGTTCTTCGGCAATCTCTACCATCTCAATGCCGAGGATGAACCGGAGCATCCCGACTACCCCAAGGACCCGGCCTTCAAGGCCAGGTTCGGCCCGCGCGGGGTGCTGAGATGCAAGGC
>JAJFMR010000207.1 GCA_020696915.1 Rhizobiaceae bacterium
CAATCGTGAAGCCCTCGTTCTTGAGCCGCGTGATGGTCCTCCCGATCTGCTGGACGATGACGGGCGCAAGCCCTTCCGTCGGTTCGTCGAGAAGCAGCAGCCTGGCGCCGGTCCTCAGGATGCGCGCGATGGCCAGCATCTGCTGCTCGCCTCCCGACAGCTTGGTCCCCTGGCTTCTCAGGCGCTCCTTGAGGTTGGGAAAGAGCTCGAATATCTGCGGTACCGACAGCCCGCCTGGCCTCACCTGAGGCGGCAGCATCAGGTTCTCCTCGACCGACAGGCTCGAGAAGATGCCGCGCTCCTCCGGACAGTAGGCCATGCCGAGGCGCGCGATCTGGCGAGCCGGCATGGCAATCGTCTCGCGCCCATCGAACACCGCGGAGCCGCGCCGCCGGGCCATGATGCCCATGACGGCCTTCAGCGTGGTCGTCTTGCCGGCGCCGTTGCGGCCGAGCAGCGTGACCACTTCGCCCTCGGCGACGTCGAAGGTCACTCCATGCAGGACATGGCTTTCACCGTACCAGGCTTCGAGATCGCCCACGGCAAGCAGCGGTGCCCGGCCGCCCCCTTTAGCAGACCGCTCCTGAAGCGCGGCCTCAGCCATGACCTGCTCCTATGTAGGCCTCGATCACCTTCGGGTCGGCGGACACCTCGGCGTAGCCGCCTTCGGCGAGGACCTGGCCGCGTGCCAGCACCGTGATGCGGTCCGACAGGGATGCCACCACCGAGAGGTTATGCTCGACCATGAGGATGGTGCGGTTTGCCGAAATACGCTTGATCAGCGCCGAGATTCGCTCGACGTCTGCCTGGGCCATCCCGGCCATTGGCTCATCGAGCAGCAGCATTTCGGGATCGAGGGCCAGCGTGGTCGCGATCTCGAGGGCCCGCTTGCGCCCGTAGGAAAGGTCGCTGGCCCGCGTCTTTGCGAACTGGGACAGCCCGACCTCGGAAAGCAGGGCGGCCGCGTCGGCGTCGAAAGCCGAGAGCACTTTTTCGCTGCGCCAGAAATCGAAACTGTCGCCGCGCCTCCGCTGCAGCGCGATGCGCACGTTCTCGAGTGCGGTGAGATGCGGAAACACGGCCGAAATCTGGAAGGATCGAACCATGCCGAGCCGTGCGATGTCGGCGGGCTGGCGGGCGGTGATGTCTTCACCCCTGTAATGAATGGATCCCCGCGTCGGTTGCAGGAACTTGGTCAGCAGATTGAAGCAGGTTGTCTTGCCGGCGCCGTTCGGGCCGATCAGCGCGTGGATGCTCCCCCGCTTCACCGCGAGGTCGACACCGTTCACCGCAAAAAAGCCGCCGAACTCCTTGGTCAGTCCGGACGCCGCCAGGATGATCTCCTCGCTCGTCGCCATGCCGGTGGGCTCCTCCTCCTGCCAGCGCGACGCTTACTGCGAATTCGTCAGCGAGTCAAAAAAATTCATTTGCGTGGACAAAAGTTCAAGTATGTGAACAAATGGCACGAGGAGGCTCAAGTGCGAGTCAGGCAGATCGACAACATGCTGGATCTCCTGGAGCTGTTTGCGCGACAGAAGACCCCGCTCACCCTGACGGCCTTGTCGCGCGCCCTCGCCATGCCGAAATCCAGCATGTTCAACCTTCTCGAAACGCTCCTCGCACGCGGCGTGATCTACGAAACGCATCCGCGAGGAGGATATTACCCGACACGCCGCCTCTACGACCTTGCCCACCAGACAATGCAGGGAGATTCGTTCCTGCAACTGATCCACGGCGAGCTCGAGGCCTTGGCGGCGGCGACCGGCGAGACCGTGCTGGTCGCGGCGCGTGATCCCCAGGAGCCGAGCGGCATCGTCTACATCGACGTCGTGGAATCGCGCGAGCCCCTTCGCTATTCCGCCAAGGTGGGGGACAAGCGTCCGGTCTACACGACATCGAGCGGCAAGGCGATCCTGACGACTTATGCCCCCGAGGAGCGGCGGCACATCGCAGCGTCGCTGACCTACGCGCTCCACCAGGCGACCACCATCAGCAATGCCGAGGAGATGGCGGCCGCCCTGGATGCGGCGGTGGTGCGCGGCTGGTGCGAGGACAACTCGGAATACACGCCCGACGTCATGGGCCTGGCAGTGCCGATCCTCTATGGCGAGGGCCGCTTCGGCCTGGCGGTTGCCGGCCCGATTTACCGGGTGCGCTCGAACCGCCCGAAACTGGTGGAGTTGCTGCAGTCGGCGGCGCAACGCATTCACGCGCTCGATGGCCGCGGAGCCTGAGCCGATGCGACAGTAACGCAGCGGGAAAACAGGGGAAGGTGGGTCTGGTTCAGAGCCGTCGTAGCGGGTCACGGCGGCGGAAACCGCACCACGAAGCGGGCGCCGCCGCCCTCGGGATGTTCGTGGTGGACGGTAGCACCGTGATGAGCAGCGATCTGACGTACCAGGGACAGTCCGAGCCCCCATCCGCCGGCCGCCTCGCCGCGTCCGGAAGGACGATAGAAGGGCTCGAAGACCCGCTCGCCCTCGCCTTGCGCAATGCCGGGACCGTGGTCGCGGACGCTGAGTTCGACCGAGCCGCCGCTCCTTCTCACCTCGACGACAACCGGCGGCGCGCCATGTCGCCCCGCATTCTGGAGCAGGTTCCTGACCAGCCGCATCAGCAGCTGGGGATCACCCCGGACCGATGCCGGATCGCCGGAGACCTTGGCCTGGTTGCGCGCCGCTTCCTCGGCTGCCAGCGCCAGAAGGTCCACGATCTCGGAGCGCTCCAGCCCGCTGGCATGGTCCAGCCGGCTGGCCAGCAGGATCTCTTCCACGAGCCTGTCGAGCTCCGACAGGTTCCGGACAATTTCAGTGCGCGCCGCGTCGCCAGCGGCCGTTCCGTAGAGGTCGATCGCCATGCGCAGCCGGGCCAGAGGCGAACGCAACTCGTGGCTGGCGTTGGCAAGCAGGGCACGGTTCGACTCGATCATCCGCTCGATGTGTTCGGCGGCCTGGTTGAACGTCGCCGCGACCGCGGCCACCTCGTCCCTGCCTTCTACCGTGGCGCGGTGCGCGAGCGCCCCTTCGCCCCATAGCCGCATGGCGCCGCGAAGGCTCTCCAGCCGCCGCGTCAGATGGCGGACGACCGGATAGGCGGCGGCTCCGGTGATCGCGGCGATGAAGACAAGGTAGGCAAGCGGGTTGCGGCGGCGGTCCGTGGGCCACGGCGGCCGTCCGAGCCGCGCCGCCACGACGCGGCCATCGGGCAGCCGGGTGGCGAACGCGTCCATGGCATGCGGCCGATGCCTTCTGCGGTCACCGGCGTCGAGCGGCACTGGACGGCCGACGCCGGCGATCTTCCGGCCCGCTGCGTCATAGACCGTGATGTCGGCATCGAGGGCACGGCCGAGCCTGGAGAGCACGAGGTCGAGATCGCCTGGATCGTCACCTGCCGGCAGCAACGCGGCGACGAAGGCCTGCTGGCGGGCCGCCCAGCCACGATCCATTTCATCATCGCCGAAGCGCACGAAGGCGGCGCTGGCGACAGCCACGATGGCGAGCGCGCCGAGCAGCGTCACGTAAATCTTGAGGAAAAGGCTGTTGCGCACGTCAGACATCCGCCTGATTTCGGGCGAACACATAGCCGGCGCCGCGCACCGTGATGATGCGCCTCGGATGTCTGGGGTCGGCCTCGATCGCCGCGCGGATGCGGGAGACATGCACGTCGATCGACCGGTCGAAGGCCTCCTGTTCGGTGCCGCGGACGAGGTCCATCAACTGGTCGCGCGACAGGATTCGCCCGGCGTTTTCGGCCAAGGCCACCAGGATGTCGAACTGGTAGCCCGTCATTGGGCAGTCGCGGTCGTCGATCCGCACCTTCCGCGAGGACGGATCGATCTCCAGCCTTCCGAACCGCAGCACGCGCTGCCTGTCGGCAGACGGCATGGCGTGACGGCGCAGAACCGCCTTCAGCCGCGCCAGGAGTTCGCGCGGGTTGAAGGGCTTGGGCAGATAGTCGTCGGCGCCGATCTCGAGCCCCACGATGCGGTCGGTCTCGTCACCCTTGGCCGTCAGCATGAGTACGGGAACGGCCGAAACCATCCGGATGCGGCGGCAGGTTTCGAAGCCGTCCAGGTCGGGCAGCATGATGTCGAGTATGACCGCGTCCGGAGGATTGCGGCCGATCTCCTCGAGGCCGGTCCGCGCAGTGGCTGCCGCGCGCACCCGAAAACCGTTCTCCGAAAGATAATCGGCAAGCATGGCGGAAAGCCGTGTGTCATCGTCGATGATCAGCACCTGGTCCGCCATGCTTCCGGTCCGTCAATCGGGATTCGACGGCGATCCTACCACCGGCCGCGGAAGCCGCGATCCTCCATTTGTTCGGCGAACTTCGCGCGCTGCTCGGGCGTCAGAACCTCGGCGGCGTCGGCCAGTGCGGTGGCGAACGTCTTCGAGGCCGCGTCTATCCGCGCGATGCGTTCCGCCCGCAGCGTCTCCACCGCCGCTCGGTCGATGGTGGGGGCCAAGAGCAGCTTTGCCATGTCCTCACGAGTGCCTCGCAAGTCCCGGAACAACGGCCGGGCATCGCTGCGCACGGCATCCATGATCTTCCAGATCCTGTCCTCCTGTTCGTCGGTCAGGTCGAGCTGTCCCAGTACGCGGCCGATCCCGGCCCCGCCGAAGCCCATGCCGTCGCCGCCACGCATGTCGTGGCCCCCACGCATGTCGTGACCGCCGCCGCCCCAGCCCATCAGCGCCATCCGCGCATGGCCGTCGAAATCGTCGCTCACCGCATTGGCGACGCCAAGTCCCCCGGCAACGCCGAGGCCGAGGCCCGCAATGACGATCCACTTCAACAGCCCGCGCCCTGCGGCGGGCCGCTCGCCCGAGGTGCTTTCCTGATTGCCTTCTTCGATAGTCATGATCCTTGTCCTTTCTCGTTGTGGCAGGGAGGCTGCCAACGATGCGAAGGTAGGGTGGCGGCGTTTCGGCTTTTCCGGATCAATGTAAAGTTTTGTGAAGAGGACGGACCCGTGATTCGGCCAGTTCGGCTAGGAGCGGCGGCCCTCGGGTTCGCCGTGAGACGAAGCGGAAACTGGACGTGACCATGCCGGACGCGCCCGTCCCGATTCAGTATGGAGAAAAGGATGACCTGGGTCGACTTCGAGCAGGAACGCCCGAGCGGCGGACCCAGGATGGAAGTGTCCAGTTATGAAAATCGGAACTGTCTATATATACGTTGACGATATCACATATGGAGAGGCGGATGCGCGCGCTCGTGGACATCGACGAACGACAGATCAAGGAGCTCGACCTGCTGGCCAGAAAACAGAAGCTGTCGCGGGCGGCGCTGATCCGTGAGGCCGTTTCGGACTATCTCGACAAGCGGGCAGCGATCACGGAGCAGAACGCGTTTGGCTTGTGGGGCGAACGCAAGATCGACGGACTTGCCTATCAGAAGAAAGTCCGGCGCGAATGGTGAAAGCCCTTTTCGACACCAACATCCTGATCGATTTCCTCAACGCCATTCCTCAGGCGCGAGCGGAATTGGCTCGATATCGAGAAAAGGCGATCAGCATCGTGAGCTGGATGGAGGTGATGATCGGCGCAAGTGAGGACGTGGAGGCGCAGACCCGTGCCTTTCTGGACACCTTTATCGTCATCGCGCTCCAGAACGACATCGCCGAACGAGCAGTGGCATTGCGTTGCGAGCACCGGATCAGGTTGCCCGATGCCGTGATCTGGGCATCGGCGGACATTTATTCGATGCTTCTTTTGACGCGCAATACCAAAGATTTTGCGCACGATTCGCCCGGCATCCGTGTGCCGTACACACTTTAGCCGTTTTAACCGGACGCAGCTCTGGCCGACGATCGCGGCTGGCAATC
>JAJFMR010000208.1 GCA_020696915.1 Rhizobiaceae bacterium
CAGGACCATCATTGCCAGCCGCGGGTCAACACTTCATGACAGGAAAAGGAGGGGAATGGGGCGAATGTGCAGTCTTCGAGCCCCGATTTCAATGTGCCCGTAAACGGCGTTGCCCCTTGTTCGGGGCTCGGCCGCCTCCAAACCTGTCAGCTTTCCAGCTTCGCCGCCCCGGCGAGAGCGCCGGGCAGGTCGCCATAGCCGGTGAAGCGACGCTCGTAGCTAAGACCGAGCCATTTCGCTGCATCCACCGCCACCTTGTCGAGTTCCGGGTCGTCGGTCTGGGCGAGGTGGACGAGCTTCTCGTAATTGCCGAAATAATCGGCGACGAGTTCCGGGTGCCGGTCGAGGCCGAGCGGCTTGATGAAGAACGCCTCGAACTGGCGGCACAGGAAATCGGTCATGTAGAAGGCCATCATGTCGCCGTCGCCGATCGCCTCGACCGCGGCACTGCCCTGATAGAAGGCGAAGCAATGCGGGCCGGCGACCCGCTCGACGCCGTGCCGGGCAAGCACGACATCGAGCATGCCGCCGGTCCCGCAATCGCCGTAACCGGCGAAGATATGCCGGTAGCCGGATTCCCTGGCCTCGAGAATGGCGCGCTCCATCGCCGCCGGAATCCTGTCGGGGTAGTAGTGATACTCGGCCGGCAGGCAGGTCAGATCGAGATGATCGAGGCCGTTGATGTCCCGGATGGCGAGCACTTCGCGCGCAATCATGCCGCACGCGATGACCAGCAGCCTTTCCTCCGGCGACCGTTTGGCGGAATTTCGCATCACGGAACCACTTTCCCGCGTCCCTCGTTAGGGAGAGTCATCCTCGCAAACGGGAGTCGACTCTCCATGAAAACGTCACGCCTCGCGCCGGTCCTCGCAATCGCGACGGCCGTTCTCGTCTCCGGCTGCGCCAACACGATCAGGGGCGTCGGTGCCGACGCGGCCAACACCGTCAACGCCACGCAGTCCGCCGGCAACAGGGTAGCCAACGCAGCCCAGTAGAACCGATCGCCGGGAACGACGGCGTACAGTTCAGGCCGAAGCGTGGACGTTGTGCTTGCGCTTCATGTAGGCCTTGGCGGTTTCGACCGCCACCGCCGCATCGCGGCAATAGGCGTCGGCGCCGACTGCCTTGCCGAAGTCCTCGTTCAGGGGCGCGCCGCCGACCAGCACGATATAGTCGTCACGGATGCCCTTTTCCTTCAACGTATCGATCACAACCTTCATGTAGGGCATCGTCGTCGTCAGCAGGGCCGACATGCCGACGATGTCGGGTTGATGCTCCTCGATGGCCGCCAGGTACTTTTCGACCGCGTTGTTGATCCCGAGATCGATGACGTCGAAGCCGGCGCCCTCCATCATCATGCCGACGAGGTTCTTGCCGATGTCGTGGATGTCGCCCTTGACCGTGCCGATCACCAGCTTGCCCTGCTTGGGCGCTCCGGTGGCCACCAGCAGCGGCCTCAGGATGAACATGCCGGCCTTCATGGCATTGGCCGACAGCAGAACTTCCGGAACGAACAATATGCCGTCGCGAAAGTCTTCGCCGACGATGCGCATCCCTTCGACCAGGGCTTCGGTGAGCACGGCGTAGGGCTTCCATCCCCTGTCGAGAAGAATCCTTGTGCCTTCCTCGATCTCCTCCTTCAGCCCGTCATAGAGGTCGTCGTGCATCTGCTGCACGAGTTCCTCGTCGGAAAGCTCGGAAAGGATGATCTCGTCGTCGGACATTCTGAACTCCTGACGGCCGCTCTGCCGCTCCACGCGGGGCGCGCAGATTGCGCGCCAATACCTAGCTTGCGCGGGGCGCAAAGCCATAGCTGATTTGCGACTTACTGCAAGAGGAAAGCGACCGCATATCAAGCCCGCGCCTGTCGGGTTTACGACAGGTCTTGACGTTGGCAAGCCGTTTCATCGAGGGTGCTTGGCTACGATCCGGCAAGGCCGCCGGCAGCGCGCCGGGCCTTTCCAGGGAATTCGACGATGGAAGAGAACCTCGCATCCGGGCAGGAAACCCCGACCACGCGCCGCGGCAGGGGCGCCGGCGGCGGCGCGGCGGCCCGCCGTGCCGCACGCTCGGGCGGCGGTCCTGGAACGCAGCAGTCCTTCATCAGGCGGGCGATGGGCGTCTACGAGGTTCTCGGCGAGGAGGGCCTCGCGCTCATCGAAGCCAACGCCGACACCGTTCTGGAAGAGACCGGCATCATCTTCCGCGACGATCCGGAAGCGCTGGAATTGTGGAAGAAGGCGGGTGCCGACGTGCGCGGCGACCGCGTGCACTTTCCCAAGGGTCTGCCGCGCTCACTGCTCGCCACCGCGCCATCGGTTTTTACGCAGCATGCGCGCAACCCCGGGCGCTCCGTGGAGATCGGCGGCGACGCGACGGTCTTCGCCCCGGTCTACGGGCCGCCCTTCGTGCGCGACCTCGACGGCAAGCGGCGCTACGCGACGATCGAGGATTTCCGGAACTTCGTGAAGCTTGCCTACATGGCGCCGTCCATCCACCATTCCGGCGGGACGGTGTGCGAGCCGGTAGACGTGCCGGTCAACAAGCGCCACCTGGACATGGTCTATGCCCATATCCGCTATTCCGACAAGCCGTTCATGGGTTCGGTCACGGCGCCGGAAAGGGCCGAGGACACGGTGGCGATGGCCAAGATCGTCTTCGGCGAGGACTTCGTCGAGAACAACACGGTGCTGACCAGCCTCATCAACGCCAATTCGCCGATGGTGTTCGACGATACGATGCTCGGCGCGCTCAAGGTCTACGCCCGGCACAACCAGGCCTGCATCGTCACGCCGTTCATCCTGGCCGGCGCCATGAGCCCCGTCACGGTCGCCGGAACGCTGACGCAAGTCCTGGCCGAAGTGCTGGCCGGAGCGGCGCTCACCCAGCTCGTCCGACCGGGCGCGCCGGTGCTGTTCGGGACCTTCGCATCGTCGATCTCCATGCAGTCGGGAGCGCCGACCTTCGGAACGCCCGAACCGGCGCTGGTTTCCTACGGCGCAGCGCAACTGGCGCGCCGCCTCAAGCTGCCGTTCCGGACCGGCGGCTCGTTGTGCGCGTCGAAGATTCCCGATGCGCAGGCCGCCTATGAGAGCGCCAACACGCTGAACTCGACGCTGCTGGCCGGCACCAACTTCGTGCTGCACGCCGCCGGCTGGCTGGAGGGCGGGCTCGCCTCCTGCTACGAGAAGTTCATGATGGATGTAGACCAGCTCGGCATGCAGCAGAAATTTGCCGAAGGCGTCGACCTGTCCGACAACGGCCAGGCCATGGACGCGATCCGGCAGGTGGGACCCGGCAGCCATTATCTCGGATGCGACCACACCCAGGCGAACTTCCAGACCGCCTTCTACCGCTCGTCGATTGCCGACAACAATTCGTACGAGCAGTGGCTGGCAGAGGGCGAGAAACGCGCAGAGATGCGCGCCAACGAACTGGCCCGCCGCTGGCTCGAAACATACGTGGCGCCGCCGCTCGACCCGGGCATCGACGACGGCCTCAGGGATTTCGTCGCCAGAAAGAAGGAGTCCATGCCCGACGCCTTCACTTGAAAGGAGCCCGTTTCAGGCCGGGCTAAAGTGGCCGAACTGATCCACAAGGAAGTCTGGCGGAGCGCGTTTTCCGATAGAAAGGACAAATGACGCGCAGGTCCGGACAGGAGTCTGTCGGGTGGCTCATCGTGCCACCGACCGGCACCGGCAAAGCTTCGAAGCAGGAGCCGAGTGAACATGCCCAGAAAGAACGTTTCTGTCAGCACCAGCGATGGCTCTGCCCCGGCAGGCATCTTCACACCCGCCGGCGCGGTGCCGGAATGCGGCGTGATCCTCTACATGGACGCTTTCGGCCCGCGGCCGGCCCTGGACGACATGGCAGAGCGCCTGGCTGCCCAGGGCTATGCGGTGCTGGTGCCCGATCTCTATTACAGGCTCGGCTCCTACGGCCCATTCGACGCCGGCACCGCCTTCGCCGACGAAAGCACGGCGGCGCGGATCAGGAGCATGATGGGCGCGACGAGCCAGGCAATGACGCAGAAGGATACGGCCGCCTTCCTCGATGCCCTTGCAGCACATGGGGCCGGCGGAGCCGCCGGCGTCGTCGGCTATTGCATGGGAGGAGCCAGGGCCCTCAACGCCGCGGCCGCTCACCCCGGCAGGATCGTCGCCGCCGCCAGCCTGCATGGAGGCAATCTCGCCTCGGATGCGCCGGACAGCCCGCATCGCGCCGCGGCCTCGATCAAGGCGCGCCTCTATGTCGGGTCGGCCGGCGTCGACAAGAGCTTTCCTCCGGAGCAGTCCGCCAGGCTCGCCGAGGCGCTTCGCCAGGCGGAAGTCGACCACCTCATCGAAAACTATGTCGGCATGGCGCATGGCTGGTGCGTCCCCGACCACAACGCCTTCGACGCGGCGGGAGCCGAGCGGCATTGGGCACGCCTGACCACATTTTTCTCCGAAGCCCTGCGGGCGTAGCGGGGCGGGCGCCGTACATGGGCGGCATCGCCGAAGCCCTCGCTGCGCATGGGCTCGTCCTGTTCGGCGGCTTCGTCTTCCTGTCCGGCGAGGACGCGCCGGCCGGGCCTGCCGGACGGCCGGCCCGCTCAGCGCTGCTGGTCAGCCAGGCGGGCGCGGAGGCGTGGCCGCATTTTCTGGCGTGGTGCGATGCCCAGGCGAAGGTACCGGCCGACCCGCTCGATCAATGGTCGCGAGCGGTGATCGGCGAGATCGCAGGACAGTTCGGGGCCAGCGCCGTGTCACCGTCGGACCGGCCCTTCCTGCCGTTCCAGCGATGGGCGATGCGCGCCGAAGGTTTGAAGCCGTCGCCACTCGGAATACTGATGCATCCGCTGTTCGGGCTTTGGCATGCCTTCCGCGGCGCGCTGCTGTTCGATACGGAACTGCCGGTCGCTGAACCTCCCGCAAGAGTTCATCCATGCGACGCATGTGTCGAAAAACCCTGCCTGAAAGCCTGCTTGGTCGGC
Organism: Rhizobiaceae bacterium; assembly: GCA_020696915.1. Taxonomy (GTDB): domain Bacteria; phylum Pseudomonadota; class Alphaproteobacteria; order Rhizobiales; family Rhizobiaceae; genus JAJFMR01. The sequence goes on from JAJFMR010000208.1 coordinate 4,976, forward strand.
GCCCACACGGCGGCCGGATTTCAGCATGGAGCATGTCTCGCGCACGTTCTTGGGGCGGCGGGCAAAACGTGCCGGACCGCCGGCTGCCTTGATCGCAACGCCTGTCCCGTCGCAAGCGAACACCGGTATCCCCCCGACATGCAGGCGTTCCTTATGTCCGCCTTCTCGGGGGATCGAACTGGGCAATTGGCGGGCGAGTGTGCCGACGGGTTGGCTGGATCTCCACCCCTATGGGAGAGATGGGCGGCAGCCAAGGGGGGCGCGCAGAGCGTCGACGATCGGGATTTCAAGGATGCGAGTGGCGAAAAGGCCGGCGGGACAGCCACCTCTCTGCCCTACCAGGCATCTCCCCCACAAAGCCCACAAGGGGGAGATTAAGGCAACTCGCCCACGTCTCGTAGTTCGCAAAGAGCGGGAGTGCGATTTAAAGGATCCCGTGTTCCTTGAGGACGGCTTGCTCGTCGCCCGATATCCATCCAAAGATCTTTGGCGGGGCAGGATCAATCTGCTGGACCAGGTAGTGGACCTGGAAATCGATAGACACAACAGGGTCGGCCCCGCGGTCGTAAATCGCCGTCCAGGCGACCTGCGCCAGGCAGTGCTGCTCATCGATTGGGACGATGCGGATGTCGCGCAGGCGCATATCCTTCGTTCCGATCTGGCGGTAGTGCTCAAAGCCCCGCTTCATCACTTCCTTGAGCTGCTCGCCATTTTCACCGACACGTACGCCGCTCGGGGAGGCCGCGACAAATCCGCTGGCATACGACGACGCCACATCCTCCAAATCGGCATTGCCATCAAGCGCTTGGCGGAAGAGTCGCTGATAGCGTTCAAACAGCTTCCGTACA
>JAJFMR010000209.1 GCA_020696915.1 Rhizobiaceae bacterium
GAGACCTTCTTTGGGTCTCCTTCTGACGCAAAGCAATCCCGCGACGCCGGTTTCCCTGACCCGGCCGGGATGTCCCGGCAAAAAGCCAGGGGTAGTCAAAATCCAGGATGCGGTTCCAGGCAGGCCCTCCCCGCGCAGCCGACTCTCCCGCCCCGATCCTTCACTGCACGAGGCCTGCCGCCGCGTAGCGTTCCAGCTCGTCGAAGATCGAGGCCTGCGGCAGCTTCTCTCCCTGCCACTCGGGCGGAACCTTCCAGCCGGGGTCGACGCCCTCCATGTTGGGCAGCTCGTGCGCAATGCCCTTGTGGCAGTCGATGCAGGTCGCTTCGGCCGACAGAAGATAGCGCGTGTGGATTGCGGCTGCGCGCTCCGTCTGCTTCGACAGATCCATGGCCACCGAGGAATGGCAGTTGCGGCATTCCAGACTGTCGTTCGCCTTCAACCTCGCCCATTCGTGCTGGGCAAGCTCGCGCCGCTTGTCGAGGAATTTCCGCCGCGTGCTGATCGTACCGAATATCTTGCCCCAGACTTCCTTGGAGGCCTGCATCTTGCGGGCGATCTTGTCGGTCCAGTCGTGCGGCACGTGGCAGTCGGGACAGGAGGCGCGGACGCCGGAGCGGTTCGAGAAATGCACCGTCCGGGTCAGCTCCTCGTAGACATTGGTTTCCATCTCGTGACACGAGATGCAGAAGCGTTCTGTGTTGGTGATTTCGAGCGCCGTGTTGAACCAGCCCCAGAAGAAGACCCCGCCCACGAAGCCGCCGAGCGTCAGGAAGGCCAGGCTGAGCGTCGCGGCTGGGCGCGTGAGCAGACGCCAGGAATAATCGAGCGCCTTCCCGATCCAGCGCATCATTCGTCCCCGACGTGTTCGACGCCCATCTCGCTCATGTCCCTGAACGTGTTCTCGACCAGCGGCGCCTCATCTGCCTGCGGCACGTGACAGGCGGTGCAGAAGTAGCGGCGGGGAGAGACGTCGGCGAGCATCTGCCCGTTCCGGTCGATGTAATGGGTGACGCTGATCATCGGCGCGCCCGAGGCTTCGGTGAACTCCCGCTTGTGACAGGACAGGCAACGATTGGTGTTGACCGACAGCTGATAGCCCTCGATCGAGTGCGGGATGACCGGCGGCTGATCGGGGTAGGCGCGCATCTTGCGCACGTCGTCGACGATCCAGCGGGGCAGCGGATCCGCGGGTGCCGCTTCCATTGGCGGCACGTTTCCCGTCAGTTCGGAGGCCATCTGCGCGACCGCTACGGTGCCGGTGAGGAGAACGGCCCCGACAATCGCCAGAGCCGCGCCGGACCGCCTGCTCAGGCGGCGGGTTCGATCCTGACTGCGCATTTTTTGAAATCCGTCTGTTTGGAAATGGGATCGGTGGCGTCGAGGGTCACCTTGTTGATCAACTGGCTGGCGTCGAACCATGGGACGAAAATGACGCCGCGAGGCATGCGGTTGCGGCCCCGTGTCTCGACCCGCGAGCGGATTTCCCCGCGCCTCGATACGATCCTGATCTCAGAGCCCTGGTTCAGGTTGCGACGGCGCGCGTCGTCCGCGTTCATGAAGCAACGCGCACCCGGAAATGCCTTGTAGAGTTCCGGGACGCGCATCGTCATCGAGCCGGAGTGCCAATGCTCCAGGACGCGGCCGGTGACCAGCCAGAGATCGTATTCTTCGTCCGGAGATTCTGCCGGCGCCTCGTAGGGCACGGCCAGGATGACTGCCCTGCCATCGGGGCGGCCGTAGAACTTCACGCCCTCGCCCGGCTTCACGTAAGGATCGTAGCCTTCGCGGTACCGCCACAGGGTCTCCTTGCCGTCGACGACGGGCCAGCGCAATCCGCGCACCTTGTGCAGGAGATCGTAGGGCGCGAGGTCGTGCCCGTGTCCCCTGCCGAAGGCGGCATACTCCTCGAACAAGCCCTTCTGCAGGTAGAAGCCAAACGCCTTGGCCTCGGCGTTGGCATAGTCCGGGTCGATCTCGCTCGCCGGAAATTTGTCGACGTTGCCGTTCCTGAAGAGGACGTCGTAGAGGGTCTTGCCCCGATACGCCGGATGCGCCTCGAGGATTTCTGCAGGCCAGACTTCCTCGGTGGTGAAGCGCTTGGAGAACTCGACGAGCTGCCAGAGGTCGGAACGCGCCTCGCCCTTCGCCTCGACCAGCTGGTGCCAGGCATGGGTGCGCCGTTCGGCGTTGCCGTAGGCGCCCTCCTTCTCGACCCACATGGCTGCCGGCAGGATGAGGTCGGCGCTCATGGCCGTGATCGTGGGATAGGCATCCGAGACCACGACGAAGCTGTCCGGGTTGCGGTAGCCCGGATAGGTTTCCTGGCCGGTGTTGGGGGCAGCCTGCACGTTGTTGTTGACCTGAACCCAATAGAACCCGAGCTTGCCGTCCTTGAGCATGCGATCCTGCTCGACGGCGTGGAAGCCCGGCTTGTCGGGCAGCAGCCCCGGCGGCAGCTTCCAGACTTCCTCGACATGCGCCCGATGCTCCGGGTTCGTCACCACCATGTCGGCAGGAAGCCGGTGCGCGAAGGTCCCGACCTCGCGGGCGGTCCCGCAGGCCGACGGCTGCCCGGTCAGGGAGAAGGGACTGTTGCCGGGTTCGGCGATTTTTCCCGTCAACAGGTGGATGTTATAGACCATGTGGTTTGCCCACACGCCGCGGACATGCTGGTTGAATCCCATGGTCCACAGCGACATGACCTTGCGGCCCGGATCGGCATAGAGTTCGGCCAGCTCTTCGAGAAATTCGGGCTCGACGCCGGACAGTTCGACGGCCCGGTCCAGCGTGTACTCCGACACGAACGTCTTGAACTCGGCGAAGCCGATCGGATCCATCCTTCCCGCCTCGGCGGCGCCGGTCGCCGCAACCTGGAGCGGATGCTCGGCCCGCAACCCGTAGCCGATGTCGACGGCGCCCTTCATGAAGGTCGTGTGGTCACGTACGAAGGCTTCGTTGACTCGTCCGGTGGTGATGATGTGGTTGGCGATGTAGTTCAGGATCGCCAGGTCGGTTCCGGGCTTGAAGATGATGGGAACGTCGGCCAGGTCCATGCTGCGATGCGTGAACGTCGAAAGCACCGCCACCTTGACATGCGGATGCCCGAGCCGGCGGTCGGCCAGCCGCGTCCAGAGGATCGGATGCATCTCGGCCATGTTTGAGCCCCACAGCACGAAAGCATCGGCCGCCTCGAAATCGTCATAGCAGCCCATCGGCTCGTCCATGCCGAAGGTGCGCATGAAGGCGTAGGCGGCCGAGGCCATGCAGTGGCGGGCGTTGGGATCGAGATTGTTGGAGCGGAAGCCTCCGCGCATCAGCTTGGTCGCGGCGTAGCCTTCGTGAATGGTCCACTGGCCCGACCCGAACATGGCGACCGCCGTCGGGCCCTTCTCCTTCAGCACCTGCTTGCACTTCGCGGCCATCAGATCGAAGGCCTCGTCCCACGAAGCCGGCTCGAACTCCCCTTCCTTGTCGAAGACGCCGTCGCGCTTGCGCATGAGGGGCGTGGTCAGCCGGTCGGCGCCATACATGATCTTGGACAGGAAGTAGCCCTTGACGCAGTTCAGGCCGCGATTGACTTCGGCCTGCATGTCGCCGTGGGTGGCGACGACCTGCCCTTCCTTGACACCGACCATGACCCCGCAGCCGGTGCCGCAAAAGCGGCACGGTGCCTTCGACCACTTGATCTCGAGGGCGCTGACGCCGCCGGGCACCGGTTGGGCGAAGACAGGGGTGCCAAGTCCCGCCACCGCCGCAGCCACGGCCGCGGCCTTCGCCTTCAACACTTCGCGGCGGCTGAGTTCTGCCGGCATCATTCGTACTCCGCTTCGAGAGCCTGTTCGAACACCATATTCGCTGCCACGACACCGTCGATGCCGCCGATCGCGACGAGCCGGTCGCCGAGTTCCCCGACAGTGCGGCCTTCCATGACCACGACTAGGCGGCTTTCGCTTTGGCCTCGTATTTCGGTGCGGTCCATGGCTTCGATCCGCTCGATCACCGTCCCGGCCATGTCGGGCCGAACGGACACGACGGCGCTCGAGACATGCCAGCCGCGTTCAGACATCGGCCCGATCCCCATCGAGGGAGGCAAGGACGATCGCCGAAGACGGGCATACCGAAACACAGTTGCCGCAGCCGGTGCAGAGCCCGCCGTCGATCTCGGGAAGGAAGGGGCCACCGAGGCGGGGCCGGAAGGCAATCGCGCCCGCCTCGCATTCGTCCCGGCATGCCATGCACGATACGCCGGAGCGGGCGAGGCACAGATCCGAAACGGCGATCCTCGGCGGATCGGCCCGGTCGGACGACCCGCGACCGGTCAAGAAACGCCTCCGGCTGATCGATGACGAAACGTCCATCGCCTTCATCCTCCCGGCGGACCGGGCGGACCGAAGATGATCTGCCACATCCAGATCAGGAAGCCGAAGCCACCGACCACGCCCACGGCTACGATCGGCCATATTCCGAAAGCAAGGATGAAGAATGTCAGGAGTTCACGCCGGCGCGTCGCGCGCCGGTCATCGACCCCGATGGCCGTTCCGCCGCTGTCTCCGCTCATGGCGTCCTCCGCGTGCTGGACGGAACCCGGCGTACTCTATCGACGTCCCGTCAGCCTGCAGGCTAGCTGCAGACGGTCCGCTTCTCCAGCCCCTTTTCAGAACATTCGTCATGCGGCAAGACGCGGCCCGAGCAGCACGGGCGCATAGCGGATCACGAACAGAAGGAAGGCGGCGCTCCACGACAGGCCGCCGCAGACCAGCACGGGAAAATAGAACCCACCTGCAAAGGGTGCCGCGACGCGCAGAACAGCCCCGATGCTGACGGCCAGGTAGATTGCGTTGATCCAGGCATCGGCTTCGATCGCTCGGCCAGTATGGCCGAGGCTTGCCCTGGTCATGACCGCGAGCGTCATGGTGCCGACCGCACCTGCCGTCAGCGCATGCAGCGCGGCGCTGAGCGGCACTGCAGGCGACAGGATGCCGAGGCCGAGCAGGACCAGCGACAGCGAAAGCCACGCATAGCCAACATGCAGGATGAGGAGCATCGGATTCCGCCACCCTGCGGCACCGCTCCAGCGCGACAGGCGATATGCGTGGAGAAGTCCCGCTGCGGCGAGTGCCGCACCTGTCACGACAAGCTCCGGCCGGGCGACCCACGTCAGCACGGCTGCGGCGGAGGCCAGCAGCGCCGCCTTGTCGGCCGGCCCGAATGGCTGCGGCAGCCGGCTTGCCTTCTGCTTGACGAGCCAGTTGCGGGTAAAGCTCGGAATTATCCTGCCGCCGATCAGCCCGATCAGCATGACGACGGTGGCAAGCGCCACCCGGACTCCGGTTCCGCTGTCCACCATGCCCAGATTCTCGAGATGGTGGATCCCGTTGGCAGCCCCGAAGAAGGTCAGCATGGCCGCCACCGGAGCGTTTCGCCAGTTCTTCCCGGCAACGACCTCCCGCCAGATCGCGAAAGCCAGCGTCGCCGGAAATGCAAGGTCGGCAAGCATGGCCGGGAATGGGTACGCGACGAACGCGCAGGCGAGGCGTCCGAGCAGCCAGAGGCCGAGCAGCAGGGCCAGCGGCCGTCCGCTGAGCGGCAGGCGGCCTGTCCAGTTCGGAATGGCCGTCAGGATGAAGCCCGCGATGACCGCGAACAGATAGCCGAACAGCATCTCGTGCGCGTGCCAGTCGACACTCCGGAATGGACCCGCGAGCGACGCACCGGACCCGAACACCCACATCCAGACGGGGATCGCCAGGCCGGCATGGAGCGCGGCGAGAAGGAAAAATGGCCGAAACCCGTACTGGAGAACGGGCGGCATGGAGGCG
>JAJFMR010000210.1 GCA_020696915.1 Rhizobiaceae bacterium
GCCCACCCTGAACGACGCCAGAAGGAGGACAGCCAGCCCGACCCAATAATGGCTATCAGCGAGAAACCGCTCTCCTGTGTCCAACGACGTCCCGTGCTCCGCTGCTTCCATGAACTCCTTCATGCTCTCTCCAAATACCAGGAGAAAGACGATCAATCCGGCGATGAGCCAGTGAAGAACGATCTGAAGACCGGAATATCCCGCAGGCATGGGGGGTGACATCAGTGTGCTCCCTTCTTCGAGTGGTGGAATGCCACACGCGGGCGGCCGGTTCATTGCGCCAGATCAATCACCGGGCAACGGGCTGACTGGCGCGCGATCGTGAGCGGGCCGGTAGAAGGCTGGCGGTACACCCGTGACCGTTCGCCGCTCCATCGCGACGTCGATCCAGGCTGCCGGGGCTTCAGTTGCGACCTTTGAGAAGACCAGAGCCCCCGAAGGTCCGGCTTGACCTGGATCAAGGCCAGTTCGTCACCGAAGACGGTAATCCCGCGGGCATACGTTAAACATCTCGAACCCAAATGTCCGATGGAGGACCAGATGTCGATTGACCGTTCCGTACTCGCCTTTGCGGGAGTGATGGTGCTGCTTTCAGTTGTGCTCACAAGCTTCGTTTCACCGTACTTCGTCTGGCTCACCGTCTTCATCGGCCTCAACCTTCTTCAATCGGCCTTCACTGGGTTCTGCCCGGCAGCCATGGCTTTCAGGGCTTTTGGTCTCAAGCCGGGATGCGCCTTCTGACCCCGAAGGCGGCCGTCTTGCGCCTCGTCCTTCTTGCAGCCGTTTTGGCCGGCCTCGCTTCGGCGGGCGCCGCTGCGCCGGCGTGCGCCGGCAAGCTGACTCTGGAACCCACCGACATCGTCGAATGGAAGGCGGTCTATGGCCGTGTCGAACCGCGCGACCTTGCGCCGGCGCGCGCCCGGCTCGGCGGCACACTCGTTGAGCTCGACGTCGCAGAGGGCGATCTCGTCAAGGCGGGGCAGAGGATTGCCGTCGTCCGTGATGAGAAGCTCGTCTTCCAGGTCGCGGCGCTCGACGCGCAGTTGCGCGCGCTGAACGCGCAGCTCGATCGCGCCCAGACCGAACTTGATCGGGGGCAGGCCCTCGTCGACAGGGGCGTCGTAACGGCTCAGCGCCTCGAGCAGCTGAGGACCGATGTGGAGGTCGCCCGTAGCCAGATCGGGGCGGCCGAGGCACAGCGTGAAGTCATCGTCCAGCAGCAGGCCGAAGGCGATGTGTTCGCTCCCGCAGATGGGCGCGTTCTGACGGTTCCAGTGACACGCGACGCAGTTGTCATGGCCGGGGAGACGGTTGCCAACATAGGCAGCGGCGGCTTTTACCTGCGTCTCGCCATCCCGGAGCGCCATGCCGGCCAGCTCGAGGAGAATTCCTCCATCCGCGTGACCGCCGGAGGCGAGGAGTCCGTCGGAAAACTGGTCAAGGTGTACCCGCAGATCGAAAACGGACGGGTCATCGCGGATGTGGAGGTGGAGAACCTCAAGACAGCATTCGTCGACGCCCGCATCCTGGTCGAGGTGCCGGTAGGGCGGCGCCCGGCGCTGCTCGTGCCCGGGAATGCCGTGACGGTACGCTCCGGTATTGATTTCGTGACGGTTGCGGTCGGAGGCGCCGAGGTCGAGCGCAGCGTGGTCATCGGTGAAGCGATGGAAGGCGATGGAGGCACGTTCATCGAGGTGATATCGGGGCTTTCCGCCGGCGACGTCGTGGTGACCCCGTGAGCCGGAACGCGTTCGGGCCCGGCATCGCCGGTGCTTTCACCCGGTCGACGATAGCCTCCCCTCTGACCCCGCTCTTCCTGATCGCCGCCCTGGCCTTCGGCCTGCTGGCGCTGACATCTCTGCCGCGCGAGGAGGAGCCGCAGATATCGGTCCCGATGGTGGACATCAGCGTCCGCGCCGACGGGCTGAAAGCCGAAGACGCGGTCAAGCTGATCACCGAGCCGCTGGAAACGATCGTCAAGGGCATAGACGGCGTCGAGCACGTCTATTCCCGGAGCATGGACGACGGCGTCCTGGTTACCGTTCGCTTTCTGGTCGGGACGCCGGCCGATTCGGCGATCCTGCGCGTGCACGACAAGGTGCGCGCCAACATGGATCGAATCCCCCTGGGCGTGCCCGAGCCGCAGATCGTCGGGCGAGGGATCGACGACGTGGCGATCGTGTCCCTGACATTGGCGCCGCGGGCCGATGCGGCCGACCGCATCACCGCGAACGACCTGACACGCATCGCCCGCGAACTCAGGACCGAGATCGCCAAGATCGAGGACGTCGGCCTTACCTACCTTGTCGGAGAGACCGCAGACATCATCCGCATCGCCCCGGACCCTCGGCGTCTCGCGCTCCATGGGGTGACGCTGCAGCAGCTTGCAGGCAAGGTCCAGGGCGCCAACCGCGCCTTTCCTGCCGGGCATGTGCGCGACAAGGGCGAGCAGATCATGCTGGTCGGCGGCGAGACCCTTCGCTCACCTCACTCGATCGGCAATCTCCTTCTGACATCCCGGGACGGGCGCCCGGTCTATGTCCGCGATGTCGCAGACATTGAGTATGTGACCGATACCGGGGAGACGCTCGTCGCCACCTTGAGGCGAGATGGAGGCGGCGTCACGCGGGCACCTGCCGTTACCCTCGCGGTGGCCAAGCGGGCAGGATCCAATGCCGTGGTCGTCGCGGAGACGATCCTGCACCGCCTGCAGACGCTCGAAGGCACGCTGATCCCCAACGAAATCCGGGTCGAAGTGACGCGGGACTACGGAGAGACCGCGAACGAAAAGGCAAACGAGCTTCTCTATCACCTTGGACTGGCGACAGTCTCGATCATCGGGCTGGTGTGGTTCGCCATAGGCTGGCGGGAGGCCGTGGTGGTTGCGGTCGTGATTCCCGTCACGATCCTGCTCACACTCTTCGCGTCCTGGCTGATGGGCTACACACTCAACCGCATATCGCTTTTCGCCCTCATCTTCTCGATCGGCATTCTCGTCGACGACGCCATCGTCGTCATCGAGAACATTGCGCGTCACTGGGGAATGGGCGACGGGCGCGAGCGGCGGGACGCAGCCGTCGATGCAGTGGCGGAGGTCGGGAACCCGACTATCGTCGCAACGCTTACCGTTGTAGCCGCGCTTCTGCCGATGCTGTTCGTCTCGGGGATGATGGGACCCTATATGAGCCCAATCCCCGCCAACGCCTCGGCGGCGATGATCTTTTCGTTCTTCGTGGCCGTCACCGTCACGCCTTGGCTCATGCTGAAGGTGGCCGGCGGAGCGGCTTCCGGAAGCCGGGAACACGCCGTTCATGGCGGCCTGCTCGGCCGTGCCTATGAAGCCGCAGCGCGTCCGATCCTGTCCTCTAAGGCCGCCAGCTGGGCGTTCCTGCTGGCAGTGGGCGTGCTCACGCTGGCCTCGCTGGCGCTGTTCTACACGAGGGACGTGACCGTCAAGCTGCTTCCTTTCGATAACAAGTCCGAGCTCTCAGTTACCATCGATCTGCCGGAGGGCTCGTCTATCGAGGCAACCGACGCCGTGGCGCAGGACGTGGCGCGCACCGTGCTCGGCCTCCAGGAGGCGGTGTCGGTACAAACCCATGCCGGCGCCGCTGCGCCGTTCAACTTCAACGGCCTCGTCCGACACGCGTTCTACCGGACCGAGCCCCAGCAGGGCGAGGTGGCGATCAACCTCTCGCCAAAGACGGAACGCAGCCGCACCAGCCATGCCATCGCGCTGGACATTCGAGAACAGGTCAACAACATCCCTGTACCCCTCGGCACCAGCCTCAAGGTCGTCGAGCCGCCGCCCGGTCCGCCCGTGATGGCTACGCTGCTCGCCGAGATCTACGGACCCGACGCCGAAACGAGGCGCAGGGTAGCCGGGAAGGTCGAGACAGCGTTCCGCTCGGTGCCCTTCATAGTCGACATCGACAATTCCTACGGCAGCGCTGCCCGCCGGTTGCGAACCACCATCTCGACCGACGAACTCGACTTCTTCAGGGTCGAAGAAGGGGACGTCTTCGATACGATCGCCATCCTGAACGGCGGCAGGACGGTCGGCTATTCGCACCGCGGCGAGGGCCGCCACCCCGTCCCCATCCGCATCGAGCGGCCGAAAGCGGAGCGCACCCTGGACGAGCGCTTTCTGACGACGCCCATACCGGCCAACGTGCTGCCGGGCGACCGCGGCGTCGTCGAGCTCGGCGACGTAACCCGCGTTGCGGAGGAGCGTGCCTCCTTTCCGGTGTTCCGCCACAATGGAAGGGCCGCCGAAATGGTGACCGCGGAACTCGCGGGCGCTTTCGAGGCGCCGCTCTACGGTATGCTTGCCGTCCAGGAGGCAATCGACTCGATGGATTGGGAGGGATTGCCAAAGCCGCTGATATCGCTGCACGGGCAGCCGGAGGACGAGACTGCCGCCACGCTCCTGTGGGACGGCGAATGGGAGGTTACCTGGGTGACGTTCCGCGACATGGGCGCCGCGTTCATGGTTGCCTTGCTCGGCATCTACATCCTGGTCGTGGCGCAGTTCGGCTCGTTCAAGCTGCCGCTCGTCATTCTGACGCCGATACCGCTGACCTTCATCGGCATCCTCACCGGACACTGGCTGCTGTCGGCGCCGTTCTCGGCTCCCTCGATGATCGGTTTCATCGCGCTGGCAGGCATCATCGTGCGAAATTCCATCCTGCTCGTCGATTTCATCCGCCATGCCGATCGCGACGGCCGGCCGCTTGCCGAAATCGTTATCGAGGCGGGCGCGATCAGGTTCAAGCCCATCCTGCTCACCGCACTCGCGGCAATGATCGGCGCGGCGGTGATCCTCACCGACCCGATCTTCCAGGGGCTCGCGATATCGCTGCTGTTCGGCCTCGCATCATCCACCCTGCTGACCGTGCTGGTCATACCGGCAATCTACAGGGTGCTCAGGACCTGAAGGGCGAGCTGCGGTCCTGGCGCATCGGTGCTCCGGATTTTCGGTGTTTGCCACCATCGTCCGCCAGGGTGATCCGGGCAGGCCCCTGAGACTGCGCATGTTCTGCGCGTTCTCGAAAACAGCTGACGAAAACCCGCCGGATGTTGTCGCAGATCAATGAAGAACGCCTAACAGCGGATAAGATCGATTCAGCTGAATCCGAGGCCTGTTTTTCACGGAGAGTACAATGCGGATCGTCGGGATCGTAGCGCTGGTTTTCGGGCTGCTGACCATCGTATCGGGAGGACGGGCGCTGTTTGGCGACGAGGCAGCGCGGGAGGCCGTTGGGGCGGCCGTTCCGTTCGTGCTGTGGTTCAATTTCGCTGCAGGCTTCGCATATGTCGCCGCCGGCCTCGGCCTGATGTGGAGTTCGCCTTGGGGCGCAGCGCTGTCGGCGCTGATCGCCGCGGCCACGATCCTGGTCTTTGCAGCCTTCGGCCTCCACGTCTACTTCGGGGGCGCCTACGAGATGCGAACGGTGGGCGCCATGACGCTGCGCAGCGTCGTATGGCTGGCGTTTGCCCTCGCTGCGTGGCGGACGATCGGGTTTCCGGGAGCGCGTCAGGGACCGCATGGGAGAAACGCTTTCGGCTGACACCGCAGCGCAAGGCAAGGAAACGGCGGAAGCGCCACTGAGCATGAACGAGCACACGATTCCGGCAGTCGCGACCGGCCGCCGAACATCCTCCCGGTCCCGGGTTGCCGCCCTGCTGCGCAGGCGCGCGGTCGCTTATGGGCTGCTTGCGGTGGCGGTCGCGTCAGCTGCCTTCGGCGGCTATGGCATCTACACAAACCGGCCGCTTAACGTTCCGGTCGTGGCGGTCGAACGCAATGTGCCGGTTC
>JAJFMR010000211.1 GCA_020696915.1 Rhizobiaceae bacterium
GCCGGCGGCGCTCGCCGCCCTGCTCAGCGACCGCAACGGGTCCATCTGCAGGCGCGAGCGGCGGGCGGTCGCCGAAAGCGCTTTCCCTGACCTGGCCGGTCATGTCGGCGGCTACGCCGTCACGCCGGCGAGTTGGCGCTTCGGTCCGGGTGCCGAGATCCGGCTCCCGGATTATCGGTTCACGACCTTCACGACGCTGCGCGCCAGGCAGGTGCCTCCGGACTGGTCGCCGTCCGACTTCGCCGGCGCCAACCGGCTGGACTGCTCGCGCTGGGGTGTTTCCTGTGAGGAACTGGTCGGTGAACTCAACCCGAAGCTCCTCAAGCAGGACAAGGTGGCGAGGGCGACGGTTCCGGTCGCCGGCTACGCCACCGAAATCGAGATCGGCTACGCGCGTGATTCCCAATACGCCAAGGGTCTCGACAAGCGGCGGCTGCCGGCGCCGGGCCGACCCGAGCAGCAAACCGCCTGGTCGGAAGCCTTCACGGCTTTCGCAGTCGGCAGCAATTTGACCGACCTGGTGCTCGACGCGCTGGGTTCGAATGTGATCGTGGTCGGCGACGTCAACGATTTCAGCCACACCGAAGAGCCGCTGTTCGGTGAACAGGTAGATCTGTTCCGTTTGATCAGCCATCCGTTCGGCGCATCCTCGGAACTCGCCGCGCCCTATCGCCACCCCGTTAGCGTGCTGGTTCTCGACGCGCCCTTCGAAGGACGGCACTGCGATCTGGCGCTCGGGCCCGCCCCTGAAGCGGCCGACGAGACCGCATCGACCGGAGCCTGCGACGAGATCGCGGCGCAGCCGAACCCGATCAGCGACCACGCCCCCCATATCATCGGTCTCATCAACGCACCTATCAACCACAAGGGAATCGCCGGACTGAACCCGTTCTCCGCGGTGACCTTCCAGCCGATCAACAAGGCTTTCTCAGCCGAAGACGACCTCCTCGACGCGCAAACCAAGCTTCAGGCAGGAGCGATCGGCGGAGCCCGGGTGGCCAATCTGAGCTGGGGCTTCGAAACCTTGCAGGATGGCCAGCAGGCGTTCGCCTTTGCCGTCGATGCGCTCCACAAGAAGATGCTGGTCGTCGCCGCCGCCGGCAACCACGGCCGCGACCTCAGCGAAAATTGCGTCTGGATACCGGCCTGCCTGCACGAGCTGCCCAACGTCGTCACCGTCGTCGGTCTCGACCGCGATCCTGTCGATCCGCATCTGTGGTCCGTCGAAGGACAGGGCTCAAACTCGAACGGCGCCTTCCATATTGCCGCCATCGCCGATGGCGTGCTGAGCGCGGTCGCTGGCAACAGGCTTGGAAAACTGTCGGGCACCTCCCAGGCCGCGCCCCAGGTGACCGCAACAGCGTCGCTGATCTACTCGGCGGCGGAGGACATCTATCCCGAGCTCACCGCCGGCCGGCAGCGCCTGGCGCCCAAGATCGTCAAGGACCGGCTGATCTATTCAACCGACCTGTTCCGCGGACTGCAGACCAAGGTCTTGGGCGGACGCCTGAACGTGGACCGTGCCATCCGGATCGTCGACACGCAGCTGGTCCTGCGACGGGCCTCGCAAGAGGGCGGACAGGAGGCCATCGAACGAGCTTCCGGAAACCTGATCCAGTTCCCGACCGGCGAAATGGTCATATGCCTGAGCCCGGACGGCCACCAGGTCGGCTATCACTGGAGCACCATCCGCCGCCTCAGCTACGATCCCGACCGCAAACGCTACGTAATCTTCCGGCATGCCGCGCCGCCGAACGATCCATCCAATCGCAACGACTACCCGCTGCAGCGCATCAACGACTGCAACATGATCACCCGCAACAACGACGCCGTTCTCGCCACGGACCGAGGCGATGTCATGTTCCTGCTGAAGGAGGTGCTCGACTACACCTCGCCGCTGCTGGAATGAGGACGGCGCTCGCCATTCTCCTGCTCGTCCTTGTGTCGAGCCCAAGCCCGGCCCAGCTCCTGGAGGCGCATGTCGACGGCCGCATCGAGACCCTTTCGATAGTCGCCGGAGACGCCGATTTCGCAGCCACCGGCCCGGTCTGGTGGCGTGCTTCCCTGACGCGTTTCGGGGAAAGTTTCGTGCGGCTGCATTTTTCAGTGGAGTCATCCGACGGCCAGCCGCCGTCAATCGTCGGGGTGGAGGGCGATCGCGGCGGGCGCTTTTCCTACGCCGTGTCGGACATCGGTCCGGAGGGCGTCTGGACCGGCCTGCTGCCGAGCGGCACCATCCTCGTCTCGCTGCTTGGGCTGGAGCGGCCGGCCGGCCTCAAACTGGCCGTCGACCGCATTCTCATCGAGTCGGAAACCGGAACGCTTTTCTCGACCTGGGGCGGTGTGGACGAGACGCTTCACATCAACGACCCGGCCGTGCCGGAAGCGATTCGCGCCCTTGCGGCGCCGGTGGCGCGGCTGTCCTTCGTCCGGGGCGGCCTGCCGCGCAGCTGCACAGGCTTCCTGGTCAGCGACGACGCGATCCTCACCAACGAGCACTGCGTCGCCGACGCGGAGAGCTGCCGCTCGATGGTCGCCATCTTCGGCTACGAGTATGACGGCAACAACCGCCTGAGCTTCGGCAGGCAGTTCCGGTGCCGGGCTGCCGAGGTGATACGCTCCAGTTTCGATCTCGACGCGGCGCTGGTCACGCTCGACGGCCCGGCCGGCGTCACTTTCGGCAAGGTGGCGCTGGCGGACGCCGATGCCGCGCCGGCGGCGCCGCTCGTCCTCATCCAGCATCCCGGGGGCGACCCGAAGCAGGTGTCCTTCATCAATTGCGCGGTGCTGGCATCGCCGGTGGACGGCCGCAGGACCGCCTCCGACGTCGCGCACAGCTGCGACACTGCGGGCGGCTCCTCGGGCGCCCCCGTGTTCGACGCCGACGGCCGCGTCGTCGCCCTGCATCACTACGGTTTTGCCGAAGGGCAGGTGGAGGCCTGGACCGACAATCGCGCTGTCCTGGCTTCCGGGATCCAGGCATGGCTGCGGGAGCCGGACTCACGCGAACCCGCTCACGGCCCGCCCTGACGGAGCGTTCGAGGGTAAGGCAAGGGGGACCAGCGATGGACGCAAGGCGCCGACATCTGATGCAGGGCGGGCTGGCGGCGGGGCTGTCGCTGGCGACGGGGGTCGGCAGGGCGGCGGCGCAGCCGGCGCGGGCCGCGCCCATAATCGACATCCACGCGCACGTCTTCAACGCCCGCGACGTGCCGGTGGTCGGCTTCCTGCAGCAGGTGATCCTGCGCGACGCCCATGCGGCGCCCGATCCCGGGCTGGTCTCGACCGCGACCCTCAAGCTCCTGAAATTCATCCTGCTGGCAGGCGCGCCGAGCCCCGCGGAGGAACTGGCCGAGCTTGTCGGGGCGCCTCCGGTCTCCCGCCGGCTCGAGACGCCGCTTGCCGAGGACGAGCGCGCCGTCGCCGCGGCGATCGACCGTTACAGGGCAGAACTCGGGCGACAGACGGCTGGTCTCGCAACCACGAGGCGAGAGGAGGAGGAACTGCTCGACCGCATCGAAGCGGAGCTCGGCCTGCCGGCCGGTACCCCGCCCGAGCCCGGGGGCCTGACCCCGCCCGGGAAGGACGGCGAGGAACTCGCGGCGCGCATCTACACGGCGCGGCCGGGCGAGGCGGCGGGTTTTCTTCGCGACAGCCGCCTGCTGCAGACGATCCGCTGGGCGGGGCTGCTGACGCGGCGGCGCGGCGACATGCTCGACCGGCTTGTCGGCCTCTATGGCGGTGAGGCGCGAACGCGCGTCTTCGTTCCCGCGCTGGTCGACTTCGAGCGCTGGTTTCAGGCCTCCGAGAGTGTCTCGGCGGCCGAGGACCAGATCGCCGTGATGTCGGCACTGGCCAGGCGCCGCGCCGACGCGGTGATCCTCAATTTCGCGCCGTTCTGCCCGCTGCGCGCCGCGCTAGAGCGCGAGGACGGCCGCGACCCGCTGGCGACGCTGAGATGGGCAGTGGCCGACATGGGATTCGCTGGCGTGAAACTCTATCCGCCGCTGGGTTTCGCCCCGACCGGCAATGACGACGCTACGCTCGCCGGGTTACCGCGCGCGCCGGCGGGCGGCGGCGCCGCCCTCGACGCGGAACTGGACGCGTTTTACGCTTGGTGCGTGGCCAGCGACGTGCCGGTGACGGCGCACGCCACGAACACGCAGGACGCCGGGATTTGCTCGGCGCTCCAGGCCTCGCCCGCCCGCTGGCGTCCGGTCCTGCAGCGCCATGCCCTGCGGCTCAATCTGGCTCACTTCGGCGGCTTCGGGGAAGAAATGGGGGCAGCGTTCTGTGTCGATCCGGAGGGCGTCGACTGGGAGCGACACGGCGCGCGCCTCATGGCCGACGCTCCCGGCGTCCATGTCGATTTGAGCTACTGGTCGGAGGCCGCGCTGCCCGGATCCCTGCGGCGGGCGGACGTGCTGGAGAAGCTCACCGCGTTGCTGGTGGAATTCCCGGTCCTCCGGACGCGCCTGCTTTACGGCTCGGACTGGACGATGATCGGCCGCGAACCGCGCCATGAAGGATACCTCGAGGCCACCATGCGCGCGCTTGCCGACGCCGGTCTCGACGAGGCAGGGAAAGCGGCGGTCATGGGCGGCAACGCTCGCAGCTTCCTCGGGCTGGACGGCGCCACCATGCAGCGGCAGCGGCTCGCCCGCTTCTTCGGCCAAGGCCATGCATTCGAAGCGCTCTTTCCCGCGTGAGAAGGGGCCGACCTCGAGTGGCGTGCGTTGCTGGAAAGCTGTGCCTCCGAACCGTGGCCGAGCCCGCAAGCCGGCGGGCGGCTCAGCGGTAGCCTGTCGCGTCGGCGGGCCTGCCGGCATCCTGAACCTCGGGAACATAGCGCCAGGCATCGGGCTGCGAGCCGTCGAGATCGGTGAAACCATAGACCTTGGCAAGGCCGCCGCTCGACAGCGACTGGCCGTTCCAGCGTGCCCGCTCCGGGTCGGCGGCGAGCGCGGCCACCGCCCGGCCGACGAAACGCGGCGTTTCGGAGATCACGAAATGCGGCTGTATCCGGGCCGCCTCGCGCCAGTTGTCCTCGTTCACCCCATAGGCTTCCAGCATCGCTTCCGACCGGAGCCATCCGGGGGTCAATGAAACGGACGTCGCGCCATGCGGCGCCAGATCCCTCGAATGCGCCCATGCCATGCGCGTGACGGCGACCTTGGCGAGATCGTAGAACGGCGACAGCCGGTAATGATCCGCATTGTAGTCTGCGGTGCCGTCCGTGACCTCGACGAGCAGGCCGCCGGGCCGCTCGATCAGCAGAGGCAGCGCATGGTGGGCGGTGATAAGATGCGTGTCGACGCCGAGCCGCAGCATGCGCAATCCGTTGGCTAGATCGTGATCCCAGACTGGCTTGTTCCACTCGAAGAGGTTTTCGCCGCCCCAGATGTCGTTGACCAGCACGTCGAGCCGACCCTGCTCGGCGCGGATTCTTGCGACCAGCCGTCGCACTTCGTCCGGCACGAGATGATCGACGGCCACGGCGATGCCGGTACCGCCGGCCGCGCTCACCATCTCGGCGGTCTCCTCGATGGTCTCTGGCCTCGCCGATTCGGACTGGCGGTGGCGCGTCGTGCGGCCGGTCGCGTAGACCGTTGCGCCGGCGGCACCGAGCTCGACGGCGATGCCGCGCCCGGCGCCGCGCGTCGCTCCCGCCACCAGGGCAACCTTTCCTCGCAGCATCCACGACTCTCCCATTCCAGGTTCGGCGCCTGTCGTTTTCGGCTGGGGCTTCGAAAAGGCCTGTATATATAAATAACGATTCATAAATAACTATTCGGTTATAAACGAGTCAAGATGACGCGACCCAAAACCCTGTCCGACGAAGACGTGCTCGCCGCCGCGCACCGGCTCATCCAGGAACACGGTCCGGAACGGCTGACTTTCGAAAGCCTCGGCCGCGCCTGCGGGCTGTCGCCAGCTACGCTGGTGCAGCGCTTCGGTACCAAGCAGGGGATGAAACGAAGAGCCTTGCTGCATGCCTGGGACCGGCTGGACGAACGCACCGTCGAACTCGCGGCAAGGGCGCCGAAGACTCCGGCAGGTGCGATCGAACTGCTGGTCTCACTCTCGGAAGGATATGG
>JAJFMR010000212.1 GCA_020696915.1 Rhizobiaceae bacterium
GGCTGGTGCGAGGTGCCTGACGACCGCAACTATAATCGTCCCGTCAAGATTCCCTATGGCGCGAGCCACGAGACCATGTGCCGCAGCGACCGGCTCTATGACTACTGCCTGGTGCTCGGCTGGAACATATCGCCGCGCCGGCGTGGCCGGGGAAGCGCGATTTTCTTTCACCTGGCCCGCCCCGATTTTTCCCCCACGCAAGGCTGCGTGGCGATCACCGGGGCGGCCATGGCCCGCCTGCTGCCGTTCCTGTCGCGTGACTGCGTGGTGACGGTCGGCCGCTGAGCGCGCTGGTCCGCGGGCGCCGAACTTCTCGGAACCGCGGGGGAGCGAGCCGCTACCGTGGGACCTGGTGTCCGCTTGCTTTCACCGGAAACGACAGGACGTCCGCGGCGTAGCGCTTAGTGTATTCCGCCTGGGCGACCGCTTCGATCAGGAGGTCGATCGCGGCACGGGACTGCACGCTGGTTTCGTCCTCGCCGGACAGCCGCAGCCACGCCTGCTCCAGGTATTCTCGTGCCAGCGCGAATTCTGACGGCATGCTCGCCTCCACGTCGCGCCCCCCGGCTCTGTTGGAGTGTGCCTCCCGAACAGCCAAGACGGAGTAAATCGGGATGCCCGCATTTGATGCAAGTTGAAGGGACCGCTAACTTAAGCCGCCATCCGCTCCGAAGCGTCGGATCGAAAAGTGGAATCGCCTTCGGATGAATTCCGTTGCGCAACCAAGTGGCCGCAGCGGTAAAGCGTATGTCTTCGTTCCTGCGCCTGTGCGTTTCCATCAGCGCACCCCCCTAGACCCCCCACCAGCCGATGATCGCTCCGGCAATGAGAAGAACGCCGAGCCAGTGCCCGCCGTCGATCAGCGTCAGATCCCAGCCGAAGCCCTGGTACCGGTGATTGACGACAATCACGGTTGCGACGAAGCCGGCCCAGATGATGGCTCCGGAAACGACGCCGTTCCACAGGGTGACCTGGCCGGTGCCGAGATGGCCGATGGCGCCGGCCAGCACATAGGCAATGACGAGATCGGCGACGAGGCTGATGACGAAAGGCCCCGCGCGCACGACGATGGCGTCCTGATCGATTCGAGCCGCCTTCATCCACTTGCTGCCGAGCAAGCCATACCAGGCTGCGCCCCACAGCCAAGCCGCGGCCGCCGCGACGATGACCGCAAGATAATTGGTGCCGGCGTGAACCATCCCCGCCTCCACAGCTTGAAGCGGCGGATTTGAGCGATCGCCGCGGACGCGTCAAGTGAAACGCCACACCGTCGTGCGCTTGATTTCGCAATCCTCCAGAGCGAGGCTGACCGGCACCTGGTATTCCGCGAGCCGCGCGAGCTTCCCGGCGGGCAGATAGGCGCGGCCGGGATCACCGACGAGAACGTCCGCGCCACGGCGGACGAGCGCCGAAAACCATGGGACCAGACGATCGGCGAGCGCCCGGTCGTAAAAGACGTCGCCGGCAAGCACGCAGTCCCAGCCCTCGTCCCGGCCGACCATGTCCGCGCCGGAGAAGTCCACCGAAGCCGCGTTGGCGGCCGCATTCAGACGTGTTGCCGCGGCGGCGAAGGGATCGGTGTCGGCGGCCACGACACGGATTGCGCCGGCCTTGCTTGCCGCTATGGCGACCACGCCCGAACCGGTGGCAAAGTCGAGCACCGTCTTTCCGGCCACGAGTGCGGGCCGGTCCAGGATATGGCGCGCCAACCCCTGCCCGCCCGCCCATGCAAACGCCCAGAAAGGCGGCGGCAGGCCGATTTCCGCCAGTTCCTGTTCGGTCCTTCGCCACAGATCGTGGGCCTCGCTGGCCAGGTGAAGGCCGATCGACGGAACATGGGGCGGAAATGCGAAAGTGGTGTTGTCGAGGATGAAGCGGTCCAGCTTCGAGGTGCGTTGCGCTCCGGACCGAGGTGTGGTGCTTCTCCGGCTCGGCAGGGCCTGCATCAGGGCGCGGGCGTCAGGCCGCCCATTCGGCAGACCTCTATCCATTCGTCGCGGGTTACCGGCTGCACCGAAAGGCGTCCCAGGCGGACCAGCGCCATGTCCGCAAGCTTCGGGTTCTTCTTGATCGCATCGAGGTTCGGCGGAGCCGGCATGTCGCGCACGGCGCGGATATCGACGCAATCCCAGCGGGCATCCTCGGTCGTGCTGTCCTGGTGCGCCTCGGCGATGATCTCGACGATGCCGACGATGTCGAGCCCGTCATTGGAATGGTAGAAGAAGCCGAGATCGCCGACCTTCATGGCGCGCATATGGTTGCGCGCGGCGTAGTTCCGAACCCCGTCCCATTGCGTACCCTCCTGGCCCTTCTTCTTCAGCATCTCGAAGGAGAAGGTGGAAGGTTCCGATTTGAACAGCCAATAATGCATGCCTGCCTCCGGTTCATGCCTGCCTGTCAGGATTCTGCGGCTTGTTGAAGACCCAGTTCCAGCGCCGGATGTCGACCTCCTGGAAAAGCCCGGCGCGCGCGTAGGGATCCCTGCCGGCGATCGCCCCTGCGGCCTCCGCATCCTCGGCCTCGATCACGACCAGGCTGCCGCAGGGCTTTTCCTCGTCGTCGAGATACGGCCCGGCGAACTTCAGCACGCCGCTCGAATTGAGATCATCGAGATAGGCGACATGATCGGGGCGCACGTCGAGCCGCAGCTGCAGCTGCCCGGGGCGGTCCTTGCAATTCACTGCAAACAGCATCGTCGTCCTCGTTTCCACAGTCATTCGGATTCTGCCTTGAGCGGCCTCGACATCAGCGCGTCGACCGCCTCCTGAATGGTGATCGAGCCCTCGAGTATGGAAGCGACTGCCGCGACGATCGGCGCGTCGAGGCCGCGCTCGCGGGCAATTCGCGCCGCTACTCCAGCCGTCGCCACACCCTCCGCCAGCGGCAGGTTGGCCAGGCTTTGGCCGCGTCCGATCGCCAGACCGTATGCGAAGTTGCGCGACTGCGCCGAGGAACAGGTGAGCAGCAGGTCGCCCAGTCCCGACAGGCCCATCATTGTTTCCGGTTCGGCCCCGAAGGTCTGGCCGATCCGCCTCAGTTCGGCAAAGCCCCTGGTGACCATGCCAGCCTGCGCGCTGGCGCCAAGGCCGGCCCCGGCGACCGCGCCGGCGGCGATCGCGAAGACGTTCTTCAACGCCCCGCCGGTTTCGACGCCAGTGAGATCCCCGCTCGAATAACAGCGAAACCGGTCGGTGGAGAATTGCCGTGCCAGCTCTGCGGCGAGCTCAACGCGCCGCGCGGCCGTCACGACGGCGGTCGGCAGGCCGCGCGCCACGTCGACCGCGAAGCTCGGCCCCGAGAGCGCGGCGACGGGGTTGCCGGGAAGGACGCTCTCCGAAACCGCCGAGAGGCGCATTCCGGTGCCGCCCTCGATGCCTTTTGCGCAGAGTACCACCGGAATGCCTGGAGGCATGCTGCCGGAGGCGCTGCCAAGCACACTGCGCAAGGACTGCGCCGGGACGGCGGCAAGCACGCAGCGCGCGCCGTCGAGCGCCGGCCCGAGCGCCATGCCGGCGGCAATCGGAGCGAAGCGGATCCCGGGCAGGTAGCGACGGTTCTCGCCGCGACCGAGGTCGGCGACGGTTTTCTCGTCGCGCGACCACAGCCGGACCGCATGCCCGGCTCTGGTCATCTGCACTGCCAGTGCAGTGCCCCAGGCGCCGCTGCCCAGAATTGCGACGTGAAGAGCGCCGCTCATGCCTTGGCTCCGCGCCGTCCGGATCCGACGACGGGTGCCGAAACCTCGTCGAGCGGCCATCGCGAGCGCGGGGCAAACGCGAAGCCGTCGGTCTCGGCAAGCCCGGCGGTGATCCGTTCTATGCCTGCCCAGGCAATCATTGCCGCATTGTCCGTGCACAGCGCCGCCGGCGGGGCGACGAAGCGGAAGCCGAACCCCCGGCACTGCCTGTCGAGCGCCGCCCTGATCTCGCGATTCGACGCCACCCCGCCGGCCACGACCAGGACCGGCGCTTCGATCACGGCGAATTGTTGCCGGAAACGCGCCAGACTTCTGGCGACGCGGTCGGCCAGCGCATCCGACACCGCTGCCTGGAACGATGCGCAGATGTCGGCAACGTCCGCGTCCGACAGCGGGGCGGCGTCGGTGGCTGCCTGCCGCACTGCCGTCTTCAGGCCGGAGAAGGAGAAATCCGGTTGCGCCGCCCCTTTCATCGGACGGGGGAAGGCGAAACGGGCAGCGTCGCCGGCCTGCGCCGCCCTTTCGACGCTGGGTCCGCCGGGATAGGGCAGCCCGAGCAGCTTGGCGGTCTTGTCAAAGGCCTCGCCCAGCGCGTCGTCGACCGTCGTCGCCCATCGCTGATAGTCGCCGACGCCGCGGATCAGCACGATCTGCGTGTGTCCGCCCGAAAGCAGGAGGAGCAGATAGGGGAAGGCCAGGCCATCGGTGAGGCGCGCCGTCAGCGCATGGCCCTCCAGATGGTTGACGGGGATCAGCTTCTTGCCGGCAGCCGCGGCGATTGCCTTGGCCGTCATCAGCCCGACGATGAGCCCGCCCACCAGGCCCGGTCCGGCAGTCGCCGCTACGGCGTCGATCTCGGACAGCGGCGTCCCGGCATCGGTGAGCGCCGCTTCGATGACGCCGTCGAGCGCCTCGACGTGGGCACGCGCCGCGATCTCCGGAACGACGCCCCCGAACGCTGCATGCTCCTCGATCTGGCTGAGAACGATGCTGGACAGGATGCCGGGACTGCCGTCGCGGAGCTCCACGACGCTGGCCGCGGTTTCGTCGCAGCTCGTCTCGATGCCGAGAACGCGGATCAATGTGTCGCGCGGTGCCATGATTGTCGGGGTTGCTCTTCCCGGATTAGGATAGGGGCGGCAGGAGACCCTGTCCGGCCGGGGTATCACGGACCACGTCATGCAAACAACCGTGTTGAGAATAGGCACGCGGAGCAGTCCGCTTGCGCTGGCCCAGGCGGCCGAGGCACGCGCCCGGCTGATGGAAGCGCATGGACTGCCGGAGTCGGCCTTCGCGGTCGAGGCGATCTCGACCACCGGCGACCTTGTCCGGGACCGGCCGCTCGCCGAAGCGGGAGGCAAGGGGCTGTTCACCAAGGAACTCGAGGAGGCGCTGCTCGAGCGCCGCATCGATATCGCCGTTCATTCCTCGAAGGACATGCCGACGACGCTGCCGGACGGGCTTGCGCTGACCGCCTTCCTGCCGCGCGAAGATCCGCGTGACGCATTCATCGGCAGGGCCAGCCCGACGATCGTTGGGCTGCCCCCGGCAGCAATCGTCGGCTCGTCGTCGCTCCGACGGCGCGCCCTTCTGCTGCGCCTGCGACCCGATCTCGACGTCGTCATGTTCCGCGGCAATGTAGGGACGCGGCTGCGCAAGCTGGAAGCCGGACATGCCGCGGGCACGATGCTGGCCCTCGCCGGCCTGAAGCGGCTGGGCATGGCTGGAGTGGCCACCGAGGTCCTGCCCCTGGAAAGCTTCCCTCCGGCACCGGGGCAAGGTGCGATATGCATCGAGAGCCGTACCGGCGACGAAAGGGTAGAATCGATGCTGTCGTCCATTCACGATGTGCCCACAGGTCAGGCGCTCGCCTGCGAGCGCGCCTTTCTCGGCGCCCTCGACGGCTCCTGCCGGACGCCTATTGCCGGGCACGCCTCGTCGCGCGGCGGCTCGATCGCTTTCATCGGCCTGATCCTGTCCCTGGACGGCAGCGACGCGCATGAAGTACGCATGGACGGCCGCGCCGAAGACGCTGCGGCGATCGGCCGGTCCGCTGCCGAGCGCGTGCGCGAAAAGGCCGG
>JAJFMR010000213.1 GCA_020696915.1 Rhizobiaceae bacterium
GTTGTTCGATCCGTCGGGCTTCGTGGGCGAAACCGCCTACACCTTCGTGATGCCGCAGCGCGACCTGGACGACGTTGTCGACATCAATCCGGCCAATGGGGACCTGAACGACCTGCCGGCCAGCGGTGTCAGGGATACAGAGAACTACGTCGTGCCTCGCATCGGCTTCAAGGCGCGGTTCGGCGCGGCCGTGGACTGCATGGTTGATTATACGCATCCATGGGGCGCTCACACCAAACCGGGGCTCGACTGGGCCGGCGCCAACAGCAACATCGAAACCGAGATCGAGAGTGACGGATTCGGGGCGACCTGTTCCTACAAGGCCGATCTCGGCAGGGGTCAGGCGCGGCTGATCGGCGGCGTCTTCTATCATCAGATCGACGGCTTCAAGGACCGCCTGGTCTTCGAACTCCCCCCCGAAGTGCCGTTATCGGGCATCGGGCATCTCGAACTCGCCGGAGAGGGCGTCGGCTGGCGTATCGGCGGCGCTTATGAGATTCCTGAAATCGCGCTGCGGGCCAGCCTTGTCTACAACAGCGAAATCGATCTCGACCGGATAACCGGGGTCCTCGATCTCACGCAGCTGCCCCCCGCCGACAACCCGCTGCTCGGCATCTCGACGCCGGTGTTCGGATCGGCCTCGCTGCCGCAATCGGTGGAGTTGAAGCTGCAATCGGGCGTCGCTCCTGGCTGGCTGGTGTTCGGTACGGTCAAGTGGGTGGACTGGAGCGTCCTGCAAACCATTCCGTTCTGCCCGGTCGGCACCGAGGCGCTTCCGTGCGTCGCGGGCGGCTCGACCCAGGCGACATCTCTCGAACTTCTTTATCGCGACGGCTGGACGGTGACCGGCGGCATCGGGCATGCCTTCAGCAGCGAGTGGAGCGGTGCCCTCAGCCTGTCCTGGGATCGGGGGACCGCGACGACGCAGGGCACCACTACCGATACGTGGACCCTGGCCAGCGGGCTTTCTTACACTCCGGACCCGGACTTCGAGCTGCGGGCGGGCGCCGCACTCGGCGTCCTGACCAGCGGCTCGTCGATCGATAACCATGCGACCTACACCTTCGGCAATGACCTGGTAGCCGCCGTCTCCGCCGCCGCCAAGCTGCGTTTCTAGAACAAACCGGCGGACCGAAACCCGGCTCCCAAAGGGGCCGGGACTGCTCTTGCACCTGGTGCCGGGGCGGCCCGGGCTTCCGTCCAACCCACACCCGGCCGCCCGAGATCATCCCCGCTGCGTTTGTGTCGATTCGGCAACAGATTCGCGACGAGGTCTGCGCTATACAACGGGGGCGGGCCGACCGCCTACTTCCCGCCATAAACCCGGCGCACGCGAAAAGCCGCGCCACCAGAAAAAAGACGCGACAGACAAGGACGCCGGTTCCGGCGCCAGGGACAAGCATGGACGTCCGGGCCATCTCGAAGGACAAGCTTCCAAGCCGTTACGTGACCGAGGGTCCGGCGCGGGCGCCGCACCGGTCGTACCTCTATGCGATGGGCCTCTCGGCCGCCGAAATCGCGCAGCCGCTGGTCGGCGTCGCCAGCTGCTGGAACGAAGCCGCTCCCTGCAACATCTCCCTGATGCGCCAGGCGCAGGTGGTGAAGAAGGGCGTCGCTTCCGCCAACGGCACGCCACGCGAGTTCTGCACCATCACCGTCACCGACGGTATCGCCATGGGCCACCAGGGCATGAAATCGTCGCTGGTGTCGCGCGACGTGATCGCCGATTCCGTGGAACTGACCATGCGCGGACATTGCTACGACGCGCTGGTCGGCCTTGCCGGATGCGACAAGTCGCTGCCGGGCATGATGATGGCCATGGTGCGTCTCAACGTGCCGTCAATCTTCATCTATGGCGGCTCCATCCTGCCGGGCAGCTACCGGGGGCGGCAGATCACCGTCCAGGACGTGTTCGAAGCGGTGGGCCAGCATTCGGTCGGCGCAATCGGCGACAGCGAACTCCTGGAGATCGAGCAGGCGGCGTGCCCGTCGGCGGGTTCCTGCGGCGCGCAGTTCACAGCCAACACGATGGCTACGGTTGCCGAGGCGATCGGTCTGGCGCTGCCCTATTCATGCGGTGCCCCGGCGCCCTATGAAATGCGCGACCGCTTCAATTTCGCGTCCGGCGAGAAGGTGATGGAGCTGATCGCCCGCAACATCCGACCGCGCGACATCGTCACCCGGAAGGCGCTCGAGAACGCCGCGGCCGTCGTGTCGGCGACCGGCGGCTCGACCAATGCGGCCTTGCATCTGCCGGCCATTGCCCATGAGGCAGGCATCCACTTCGATCTCTTCGACGTCGCTGAAATCTTCGAGCGGACACCCTACATCGCCGACCTCAAGCCGGGCGGCAAATATGTGGCGAAGGACATGTTCGAGGCGGGCGGCATCCCGCTTCTGATGAAGACCCTTCTGGACAACGGCTATCTGCATGGTGATTGCCTGACCGTCACCGGCCGTACTTTGGCCGAAAACATGGAGCACGTTGCCTGGAACGACCATCAGGACGTGGTCAGGCCGGCCGACCGGCCGATTACCACAACCGGCGGGGTCGTTGGCCTGAGGGGCAATCTTGCTCCCGAGGGCGCCATTGTGAAGGTTGCGGGCATGTCCGAGCTGAAATTTTCGGGCCCGGCGCGCTGCTTCGATTCCGAGGAGGAATGTTTCGCAGCAGTGACCGGCCGTAACTACAGCGAAGGCGAGGTTCTCGTCATTCGTTACGAAGGTCCTCAGGGCGGGCCCGGCATGCGTGAGATGCTGTCGACAACAGCGGCGCTCTACGGTCAGGGCATGGGAAACAAGGTAGCCCTCATCACCGACGGCCGTTTCTCGGGGGCCACGCGCGGCTTCTGCATAGGTCACGTCGGGCCGGAGGCGGCGGTGGGCGGTCCGATCGGACTGCTGAAGGACGGGGACATGATCACGATCGATGCCACCGAGGGCACGATCGAGGTGGCGGTCTCCGAAATGGAACTGGCGGAACGGGCAAGGAGTTGGAAGCGCCGCGCTACCGATTACCAGTCGGGCGCGATCTGGAAGTATGCACAAACGGTCGGTCCCGCCCGCGACGGTGCGGTCACCCATCCGGGCGGCGCGAAAGAAACACACTGCTATGCCGATATCTGAGTTCGTCAGGGTTCTTGCGTTCGGCGGCCTCGTCGCCGCGGCGACCCTCCTTTCCGCGGGCGGGGCGCTGGCGATCGACCAGGACATTTTCGACGACAAGGGCGACGTGAAGCCGCAGTCGAGCCCGTGGGACGTTTTCCAGTTCGGCTACTCGGCCTACAAGAGCGGCCACAAGGACCAGGCGGTGGAAGCCTATCGCTATGCCGCCGAAAACGGCCAGCTCGGCGCCAGCTGGAAGCTCGCCCGCATGTATGCCGAAGGTGACGGCGTCGCCCGGGACGACTACGAGGCGTTCAAGTTCTTCGCAGTGATTGCCAGCAAGGACGTCGAGGCGGGCAGCCGGGAGGAAAGCTACGTTTCCGACGCCCTGGTGGCCCTCGGTGGGTATTTCAAGAAAGGCATTCCCGGCAGTCCGATCGAGGCCAACAGCAGCGCGGCGCAGGAATATTACATGCGCGCCGCCACCTATTACCGCAACCCGGTTGCCCAGTTCGAGATGGGGAATCTGTTCCTCAAGGGCGAGGGGGTAAAGCCCAGCGTCCGTCAGGCTGGACGCTGGTTTCAGCTTGCCGCCGAAAAGGGGCATGCCGGCGCGCAGGCGACGCTCGGCCATCTCCTGTTCCAGAGCGGCAGAGTGGTAAAGGGCCTCGCCATGATGACCGCTGCGCTGGAGCGAGCCTCGCCGGCCGATCAGGTCTGGATACGCGGCATGCAGGAGGAGGCCTTCGGACTCGCCGCGGAAGCCGACCGCCGCACCGCCATGGCGCTCGCCCAGGACATCGTCAAGGGCATCCAGTAAGGCTCTTCAGTCGCGCAGCGGCCGGCCCAGCCGCCCGGCCAGATCCTGCGTGAACTGCCATGCGACACGGCCGGAACGGCTGCCGCGCGTCGTCGCCCATTCGAGCGCCTCGGCGCGCAGCTGCGATGGGTCGATCTCAAGTCCGTGATAGTCGACATAGCCCTCGATCATTCCGAGATAGTCGTCCTGCGAGCATTTGTGGAAGCCGAGCCACAGGCCGAAGCGGTCCGACAGCGACACCTTCTCCTCCACCGAGTCCGAGGGATTGATCGCCGTCGCGCGTTCGTTGTCGATCATCTCGCGGGGCAGCAGATGCCGCCGGTTCGACGTGGCATAGAAGATGACATTAGGGGGGCGCCCTTCGACGCCGCCTTCGAGCGCCGCCTTCAGCGACTTGTAGGACGTGTCGTCGTGGTCGAACGAAAGATCGTCGCAAAAGAGAATGAATCGGCACCCGGCGCCCTTCAGCAGGGCGAGGACCCGAGGCAGCGTATCGATGTCCTCGCGATGGATCTCGATCAGCTTCAGCGCGCCGGCCGGCCCGTCATTGACCGTTGCGTGGACAGCCTTGACCAGGGATGATTTGCCCATGCCGCGGGCGCCCCACAGAAGGACGTTGTTGGCGGGCAGGCCGGCGGCAAAGCGTCTGGTGTTGTCAAGCAGAATGTCGCGGACGCGGTCGACGCCCCTGATCAGCCCGAGATCGACACGGTTGACGTGAAAGACAGGCTCGAGCTCGCCGCGTTCGGCTGCCCATACGAAACAGTCGGCGGCACCGAAATCCGGTTCGCGAGGCGGCCTGGGCGCGAGCCGGCCCACGGCCTCGATCAGGAGGTCGAGTTTTTCGGACAGCGCATCTCTCGTCTTGTCGGTCATCCATAGACTCTTTGCCTGGGAAGCACGCGGCTGCCGAGCCTCTAACATGGTGGACCCGGCCCGCAAAGCGCTGGCGGCCGCCTTATAACTCGGTTGCAAAGGCAGCTTTAGCGACTATATTCCCGCCAAATTTCGGGGCCGGTCGCGGGCCGCCCGCTTTTATTGGAGCAATCGATGTTCGTCACACCGGCCTACGCCCAAGGCGCGGGCGCCAGCCCCGACATGCTGATCAGCATTTTGCCATTTGTCCTGATTTTCGTGATCATGTATTTTCTGATCATCCGCCCGCAGCGGCAGCAGCTGAAGAAGCGGGGCGAGATGCTGGCTGCCATTCGCCGCGGTGACACGGTCGTCACCGGCGGCGGTTTCATCGGCAAGGTCACCAAGGCCGCCGACGACGAACTCGAGATCGATCTAGGCGGCGGGACGAAGGTTACGGCGCTGCGCGCCACGATCGCCGACGTGCGCGTGAGGGGCGAGCCGGTCGCCAACCAGAACGCGAAAAAATAACCGCATTCTGGTCGGAACCCGGGCAATCTCTCGAGGCGAGGGCGGTTTGCCGCACCTCGCCTGAATGAAAGACGAGCCATGCTTTATTTCTCACGGTGGAAAACGATCTCGATCTGGGCCGTCGTGCTGATCGGGGTGCTGTTCGCGCTGCCGAATCTCTACCCGGAAGGATTGAAGGCGCAGCTTCCCGACTGGTTCCCCAAGCGCGAGATGACGCTCGGTCTGGACCTGCAGGGCGGCTCGCACATCCTGCTGCAGCTCGAGCGCCAGGACCTGATCGACGAGCGGCTCGAGGCGACGCGCGACGATATCCGCACGCTGCTCAGGGACGCCAGGATCGGCTATACCGGGCTGACCGGCAGCGGCAGGACGATCCAGGTCAGGATTCGCGAAGCCGGCGAGATCGAGGCTGCCAGGACGGCCCTGGCGCAACTGACGCAGCCGGTGGCCTCCAGCATGTTCGGC
>JAJFMR010000214.1 GCA_020696915.1 Rhizobiaceae bacterium
GCCGTGCTCGCTGCCTATGGCGCCCA
This sequence comes from Rhizobiaceae bacterium, assembly GCA_020696915.1. Lineage (GTDB taxonomy): Bacteria > Pseudomonadota > Alphaproteobacteria > Rhizobiales > Rhizobiaceae > JAJFMR01. Next base: position 27 of record JAJFMR010000214.1, read on the forward strand.
GCGATTCCGGCATGTGCGGACGCTGTGGCGCGACGGCTGGGTGACGCTGCATCTCAAGCGGTAGCCGGGAGGCAGCTTCCCGCCAAGCTCAGAAGCGGTCGGCCTGATCAGGCCGTCCCTTCAGCGCCGCGCGGTTGTAGCCGTGGGCGCGAAGCGTCTGGTCGTCCAGCGACTGCAGCACATTGTTGACGTAAGCGGAGGCCTGCCGCTGGCGGGCCTCGATGAACGCCTCGACGGCTGTGCGAAGGAAGCTGCGTCTTGCGAAATTCGTAGCCATGGCGGTTCTCCTGGCGGTATCGACTGCTCCTCCACGTGGTCGATGTAGGTATCACGGGCGGTGGTTCGAACGCCCGCGGCCGCATGGCAGCCATACGTTTCCGGAGGTGCTCCCCTGGCCCCGCCGGACCTGCTGCGGAACCGATTCCATTTGGCGCTGCGATGCTCTACCTTCGCCCTGCCCTTGTTCGAGGAGGCTCGCGTCCAAATGTTCCAGAGTTTCGAAACGGATGGCGACATGACACGCGGCCGCATGCGCGTGGCCGAACTGCGCGAATGGCTGGGGGCGAACGCCTTGACCGGCTTCATCGTGCCGCGCGCCGACGAGCACCAGGGCGAGTATGTGGCGAAGGGCTCCGAACGCCTGAAATGGCTGACCGGCTTTTCCGGTTCGGCCGGCATCGCCATCGTGCTTGCCGACCGGGCGATTGTGTTCGTCGACGGCCGCTACGCGCTGCAGGTCCGCCAGCAGACCGATCCGGATGTTTTCACGTATGAAAGCCTGATCGACAATCCGCCGGCCGAATGGATCAAGACAAATCTGGGCAAGGGCGCGCGGCTTGGCTTCGATCCATGGCTGCACACGATCGGCGACGCGCGCGCCCTCGCCGAAGCCGCTGCCAGATGCGGCGCCGAACTCGTTCCCGTGACGCGAAACCCGATCGACGAGCTCTGGACGGACCGTCCGGAGCCGCCGCTAGGCACAGTCGAAATCCACCCCATCGACTTCGCGGGGGAGCTCTCCAGGGACAAGCTTGCCAGGCTGGCGCCGTCGATCGCCGCTTGCGGCGCCACGCATGCGATCCTTACCGATCCGTCCTCCATCGCCTGGACCTTCAACATCCGCGGCAGCGACGTGCCGCACACTCCTCTTGTGCTCGGCTTCGCCGTGCTTGCTGCGGAAGGCGCCCACCGTCTGTTCATCGACAAGCGCAAGCTGCCGATCACTGCCGAGGCATATCTGACCCAGCTCGCCGACTTGCACGCGCCCGGCCAGCTGGAAGCGGAGATCGCCGCGCTCGCCGCCTCCGGCGCCCGCATCCTGCTCGACCCGGTGCTGGCAGCCGAGCAGCTGAAGATGATCGTCGAGAAGAATGGCGGCACTGTCGTCACGGGTCCCGACCCCGCCCGCGTTTCGCGCGCGCGCAAGAACCGTGTCGAGATCGACGGGGCCCGCGCCGCCCACCGCCGCGACGGCGCCGCGCTCGCCGAGTTCCTGTGCTGGCTGGACACGGAGGCTGCCGAATCGCTCGACGAGATCGCCGCCGTCACCAGGCTGGAGGAAATCCGCCGCGGGGTCGGCGAGAAGATGCAGATGCCGTTGAAGGACGTGGCCTTCTCGACCATCGCCGGGGCCGGTCCGAACGGCGCGATCATGCATTACCGGGTGACGCGAGAAACCAACCGGCGGCTGCGGGCGGGCGAACTTTTCCTGGTCGACTCCGGCGCACAGTACCAGGACGGCACAACTGACGTGACGCGGACCGTGCCGATCGGCGTTCCGAGCGAGGAGATGCGCCAGCGCTACACGCTGGTGCTGAAAGGCATGATCGGCATTTCCACGCTGCGCTTTCCCGCAGGCACCCGCGGTTCCGACATCGACGCGGTGGCCCGGCTGGCGCTCTGGAAGTCAGGACTCGACTATGCGCATGGCACCGGGCATGGCGTCGGCTCCTACCTCTCGGTCCATGAGGGTCCACAGCGTATCGCAAGGACCGGCACGGAAAAGCTGCTCGACGGCATGATCCTGTCCAACGAGCCCGGATATTACAAGGAAGGCCAGTACGGCATCAGGCTGGAGAACCTGGTTCTCGTCAGGCCGGCCGAGAAGGAGACGGGCGCCGACCTGGCTATGCACGGCTTCGAGACGCTGACCCTGGTGCCGTTCGACAAGCGGATGCTGCGCCCCGAGCTCATGACGGCCGAGGAGCTGCAATGGCTGGCCGGCTACCATGCCCGCGTCCTTGCCGAGATCGGACCGCTGCTCGACGGCGAAACGCTGGCATGGCTGGAACGGGCGACGTCACCCCTGCTTCCCGACGAGCGGGGCTGAAAGGCCGCCAGGGCAGTCGACACTGTTTCCCGATCGTCAGCCGATCAGCTGCCGGAGAACGATCAGCACCGCCGCCCCGCTGAGAAACGTCGCGATCATTCCGCCGCGCAAGGCCACCAGGCCGGCCACCGTGAGGGCAGCCAGCTCGGCCGGCCCCCCCGCGGCGGCCGCCGGCGCCACGAGCGTGGTCAGCACCGCTGCTGGTACCGCTTCGAGACCGGCCTCGACACGCGGATGGACACGTTCGAATCGCGACAGAACCAGGTGCCCGCCGACCCTTGTCAGGTAGGTGGCGGCCGCTGCCGCCAGGATGATCCACAGCGTCGTGCTCATCGATCGTCACCGCCTGCGCCGGCCGGCCTCATGACTGCGAAGAGAATGCCGGCCGCCGCGCCGATCGACACGTGCCAAGGGGAGCCAACGAGATGGTAGGCCGCGATGGACGCGGCGGCGCTGAGGGCGACGACGGGCAGCCACGGCTTCCGCTCACGAAATTCCATGACCAGGCCGAAAAAATAGAGCGGCAGCAGGAAATCGATTCCGAGCGCGGCCGGGTCCGGGATGAGCGCGCCGAAGGCCGCGCCGAGCCACGACGTGGCGACCCAAAGCACGTAGATCGGCAGCGCCATGCCCATGTACCAGAGGAAGCTGATCGCCTCGCCGCGCTGCCCCTTAACCTCGGCTTCCGCATACTGCGGATCGACCAGAAAGAAGAAACCAAGTGCCTGCCGGGCCGCCGGCCAGGACCCGATGCGCCGGCCGATGGCGCCGGAGTAAAGCACATGGCGAAAGTTGACGGCGAAGATCGACAGGACGATCAGCCACGGCGCCACGGTCTGCCCAAACAGCTCTATGCCGACCATCTGGCTTGCGCCGCCATAGACGGTGGCGCTCATCAGCACGGCCTCGGGGACCGAAAGGCCGTTCTCGACCGCCAGCGCGCCGAACAGCAGGCCGAACGGGGCCGCGCCGATGATGACCGGCAGGCTGGCCTTGACGCCTTGCAGAAATTCGCCCGGCAAAGGGGCCGCCCGCATCGTTTCGAACGACATCGTCTCTCCAGAATTGTGGCACCGGTCATACAGGAACCTGCACCATGGGTCAGGTGAATTCCCCTGAGCCCAGGAATTAGCGGAAATGATGATCGGGCGAGCGGCGTGTGTCGGAATGCAGCAGCTATTCATCGAACAAGCCGGACGCCGCATCCCTTCCTGGCTAAGAGGGATTCGCGCAGACTTCAGCGGATTGTTCAGGAGCCGCGCACGCGCTCGAACCAGCCTTCTTCGTCTATCACCTCGATGCCGAGCTCGGTGGCGAGCTTCAGCTTGGACCCTGCGCCCGGGCCGGCGACCACGAGATCGGTCTTCCTCGACACTGAGCCCGCGACCGTGGCTCCGAGCCGCTCGGCCATGGCCTTGGCTTCGTCACGCGACATCTTCTCCAGCGATCCCGTGAAAACGACCGTTTTTCCCGCGACCGGCGAGGCCACCTCGCCAACCGCCTTCTCGTCGAGGGGAGTGACCTCGGCAAGCAGTTCGTCGAGCACATTCCGGTTGTGCTCCTCGGCGAAGAATTCGACCACCGCCTCGGCGACGACCGAGCCTATACCACCGACCGACAGCAGCTCCTGCCAGGCGGCATTGCCCTTGTCGCCACCCTCACCCGGCAGGCTGGCTGCCGTGGCGGTGGCTCTGAAGGATTCGAAGCTCCCGAAGGCGCGCGCCAGCCGCTTCGAGTTGGTCTCGCCGACATGGCGGATTCCGAGAGCGTGCAGGAAGCGGGAAAAAGCCACATGGCGGCGCTTGTCGATGGCATCGAACAGTTTCCTGACCGAGACTTCGCCGAACCCGTCGACATGCTGAAGCTTCGTCGGCGAAGCTGCCTGCCGCTGTTTCAGGGTGAAAATATCGGCCGGTGTCCTGACGCTGAGCGCCGGATCCTCCGCATTGAAGAAATATTCGATCTGCTTCTCGCCGAGTCCTTCGATATCGAGCGCGTTGCGTGACACGAAATGCCTGATCCGCTCGACCGCCTGTGCCGGACAGACAAGGCCGCCGGTGCAGCGTCTGACTGCCTCCCCCTCCTCGCGGACGGCATGGCTGCCGCAGGCGGGGCAACGGTCGGGAAAGACAAAGGGTGTGGCTTCGGGCGGCCGTCGCTCGGGCACGATGTCGAGGATCTGCGGAATGACGTCCCCCGCCCGCTGCACGATGACGGTGTCGCCGACGCGGATGTCGCGCCCGTCGCGAATCGGCTGGCCGGAGTTTCCGAAGCCGCTGATGTAATCCTCGTTGTGCAGCGTGGCGTTGGTCACCACGACCCCGCCGACGGTGACCGGCTCCAGCCGGGCTACGGGCGTGAGCGCGCCGGTGCGCCCGACCTGGATGTCGATCCCGTTGAGCAGGGTCATCGCCTTCTCGGCCGCGAATTTGTGGGCAGTCGCCCAGCGCGGGCTACGCGAACGGAAACCTAGGCGCTGCTGGAGGTCGAGCCGATCGACCTTGTAGACCACGCCGTCTATGTCATAGGGCAATGCCGCGCGGTCGCTCTCGATTGTATGGTAGTGAAGGGTGAGTTCCTCCACGGACCGGCAGCGGACCATGCGGTCGCTGATCCTGAAACCCCATTCTCCGAAGCGCCGCACGACATCGTACTGTGTTGCGCCGGGCAGGTCGCTGATTTCGCCCCAGGCATAGGCGAAAAAACGCAGCGGCCGGCTTCTCGTAATCTCCGGGTCGAGCTGACGAAGGCTGCCGGCGGCGGAGTTGCGGGGGTTGGCAAACACCCGCCCGGTTGCCGCCATCCTCTCGTTGAGCGCCAGGAAATCGTCCCGGCGCATGTAGACCTCACCGCGTATCTCCACCAGGTCGGGCGCGTCCTTCGGAAGCCGATGCGGGATCTCGCGGATCGTGAGCACGTTGGCGGTGACGTTTTCGCCCGTCGTGCCGTCGCCTCGCGTGGCGGCCGACACCAGCCGCCCCTGCTCGTAGCGGAGCGACATCGAAAGCCCGTCTATCTTCGGCTCTGCCGTGAACACCAGTTCGGCGTCGGCGGGCAGCGCCAGGAACCGGCGCACGCCGGCCACGAAATCCGCGAGGTCCGCCTCGGAGAAGATGTTGTCGAGCGAAAGCATCGGCCGCGAGTGCACCACCGGCCCGAAGCTGCCCGAGGGTGCGGCGCCGACCCTGAGCGACGGCGAGTCCTCCCGCACCAGTTCAGGAAAGCGCGCTTCGATCTCGGCGTTGCGACGCCGAAGAGCGTCGTACTCGGCATCCGAGATGGTCGGCGCGTCCTCGCCATGGTAGCGCCTGTCATGCTCCGCTATCTCGCGCCAGAGGCGGGCGAGTTCCTCGGCAGCCTCCGCCTCCGAGAGAACGTCCAAAGCTTTCCAGGGCTCGGCCGAGGCCG
>JAJFMR010000215.1 GCA_020696915.1 Rhizobiaceae bacterium
TTGTGCCCTTGCGTCGAACGGGACGAGTTCGACCCAGGTCTCGGCCTGAGTGATCGTCTCTTCCCCGTCCGGGGCGAGGCTGCCGACGAGGTGCTCGACGAGCGTTGCCCGGATGCCATGAAAACGGCGCCTTTGAGCGGTGAGCCAACTCGCGAACAGCGGGCTGCGATCGATTTCGAGACCTTCCAGGAAGTCGCCGTCAAAATGACTGGCCAGCCGGCGCAGTCTTTCCGGGTCGAGCGTCTGAATGCCGTTCTCGGCCGAAGCGGCGATCTCGACGGCGTCGACGAAAAAGTCGCCGAGGTCCAGCGACACGGCGTCGTCGGAGGTGACGACCCTGCTTCTGCCGTCCTGGTCGAGAACGCTCCTGAGTTTGCTTAGCGACCAGCGCAGTTCTCCGCGCGGGTCGTTCGGGACATCCCACAGAAGTTCGCAAAGGCGGCTGCGGCCGACGGGACGCGGGGAAAGCGCCAGGTAGGCAAACAGCGCCCGTACCTTGCGCGAGGCGGGAAGTTCGAGCACCGCGCCACCGCGGCTGATCGCCAGCGGCCCGAGCATTTTCACGCGTGTCGCTTCTGTCCGGTCGAGGAGAGCAGAACTGGCCGTTTCCACGTGCGCTTCCACGCATTCTCCCACGTTGGCACCTGGGTCGATGTTCTATCACCGAAGCCGATGGGCTGCACGCCGGCTTTCCAGGCCGCACCCAGCCGCCCCGGACGGGCACCGGCTGTTGCCACGAAGGCCGGGTTCCGACGGCCCGGTGGCGCAGTCCACAGCCACCAATCGGAAGGAGACCATGATGAAACTGCAACGTATCCAGAACATGTCGCTCGCGGCCGTCATCGCGCTTGGCATTGCCGTGCCGTACCTGGGCGGTGCCGCGCTGGCGGATGACCACCACCATGTGGTCGCTGCGCCGGACGTGACGTTCAACCCCGGCCCGCCAACCCTTCCGGCCGGGGCACAGGTGGCAGTTCTGCTCGGCAGCCCGGCAAAGGAAGGGCCGTTCGTGATCCGGCTGAAGTTCCCGGCCGGCTACGTGATCCCGCCCCACCGGCACTCGAAGGAGGAGCATGTGACGGTGATCTCGGGCGGCTTCGGCATGGCCGCCGGCGAGAAATTCGACGCTGCTGCCCCTGTTCTTCCTGCGGGGAGCTTCGTGCAGATCCCCGTCGGACAGGCGCATTTCGCCTGGACCGAAGAAGGAGCCGTCGTGCAGATCAACGGCATGGGTCCCTTCGACATCGAATATGTGGACTCGAAGGACGATCCGCGCACAAACTAGTCACGGCGGCCGCCTCCGCGACTGCCTGCGGGGGCGGCCCCTTCTCGTGAAATTTCAAGGAGATCGAACATGTCATCCAAAGCATCGACCCGGAGCACGGCCGGCCGAGGCCGCCTCTTCGACAGCATCCTCGATACAGTGGGCGACACGCCGGCAATCCGCATCAACAACCTCGGCGTCGGCCAGGCCACCATTTACGTGAAGGCGGAGTTCTTCAATCCTGCCGCTTCCGTGAAGGACCGGCTTGCGCTCGCCATCATCGAAGATGCCGAACGCAGCGGCGCGCTGAAGCCTGGTCAGACCGTGGTCGAGGCGACCAGCGGCAATACCGGAATCGGACTGGCGATGGTCTGCGCGCAGAAAGGCTATCCGCTGGTGGTGACGATGGCCGACAGCTTTTCGGTCGAACGCCGCAAGCTGATGCGCATGCTGGGCGCCAAGGTCGTTCTCACGCCACGCGCCCAGAAGGGTTTCGGCATGTACAGGAAGGCGGTGGAACTGGCCGAAAGCAACGGCTGGTTCCTTGCCCGCCAGTTCGAGAACGAGGCGAATGCCGCCATCCACGAAGCGACGACCGCGCGGGAGATCATCAATGATTTCGCCGGATCGCGCCTCGACTGCTTCGTGACCGGCTATGGGACGGGCGGCACCATCGTCGGCGTCGGCCGGGTGTTGCGCCGGGAGCGCCCCGACACGCGGATCGTGCTCGCCGAACCCGCCAATGCCCAGCTGATCGGCAGCGGCCACGTTCAGGAGCGCGGGCCCGCCGGCGCGCCGGCTTCGAGCCATCCAGCCTTCGAGCCCCACCCGATCCAGGGCTGGACCCCCGATTTCATTCCGAATGTCCTGCAGGAGGCGACCGATGCGCGCCTTTACGACGAGGTCGTGCCGATCGCCGGTCCCGACGGTATCAGATGGGCAAAAGAACTGGCCCGGCAGGAGGGAATCTTCACCGGCATTTCAGGCGGCGCCACCTTTGCGGCGGCGCGGCTCGTCGCCGAACGCGCAGCCAGCGGCTCGGTGATCCTGTGCATGCTTCCCGATACGGGCGAGCGCTACATGACGACGCCTCTCTTCGACGGCATCGAGGCCGACATGGACGAGGAAGAGAAGGCGCTGTCGCTCTCCACGCCGGGATTTCAGCTCGCCGCCGCATGACGCCGGCAAGGAGGACGAGATGGATCGGTTGGGGCAAGCGGCCGTTGCCGAGCAGGAGGTCGCCGAAACCCTCGACCCGGCCGACTGGAGGCAACTCCATGCCTTGTCGCACCAGGTGATGGATGATGCGGTCGCCTATCTCAGGGATGTTCGCGATCGCCCCGTCTGGCAAGAGATGCCGGCCGGGGTGAGGGCCGTCTTCAAGGCACCTCTGCCCCTCTCGCCGACACCGCTTCGCGACGTCTATCGGCAGGTCACGGAGCACGTGATGCCGTATCCGATGGGCAACATCCATCCGCGCTTCTGGTCCTGGTACATGGGGTCCGGCAACTTCACCGGGGCACTGGCGGATTTTCTCGCCGCCATACAGGGCTCGAACCTCGGCGGCGGCAATCATGCCGCCGCCCTCCTCGATCAGCAGGTCGTCGGCTGGTGCCGGGAAATGGTCGGCATGCCGGAAACGGCGGGCGGCACGCTGGTAAGCGGCGGCTCGATGGCGAATCTCATCGGCCTGACGGTTGCCCGAAATGCCAAGGCCGGCGTCGACGTTCGCGAGCACGGTGTCGCGTCCATCGAAAAGCCGCTGCGCTTCTACGCCTCCGACCAGGTGCATAGCTGCCACCGCAAGGCAATGGAGGCGCTCGGGCTTGGCAACGGCGCGCTGCGGCGCATCCCCACCGACGAGAGCTTTCGAATCGACCTTGCGGCGCTGCAGGAAGCGATCGACCAGGACCGGGCGGCAGGTTTTCGGCCCGCCTGCGTCATCGGCACGGCGGGCACCGTCAACACGGGGGCAATCGACGATCTCGGGGCGCTCGCGGCGATCTCCGCCAGGGAAGACCTCTGGTTTCATGTCGACGGGTGCATCGGCGCGCTGATCGCCATCGCCCCCGGGAACGCCCACCGCGTCGCCGGCATCGGCCGCGCCGATTCGATTGCCCTCGATCCGCACAAATGGCTGCATGCGCCGTTCGAAGTCGGCTGCGCCCTCGTGCGGGACGCTGCCGCGCATCGCGACGCCTTCGCCGTAACTCCCGAATACCTCGAATCGGCGCCACGCGGTCTCGCCTCTGCCCCCTGGCTGTACGATTACGGCCTGCAGACGACGCGGGGGTTCCGCGCGCTGAAGGTGTGGATGGCGCTCAAGGAGCACGGGGCGGAGAAATTCGGGCGGCTCATCGACCAGAACATCGCGCAGGCGCGCCATCTCGACCGGCTGGTGGAGGCCGAGCCCCTCCTCGAACTGGCTGCACCGACCAGTATCAACATCGTGTGCTATCGATACCGTCCCCCGGGCATGACCGAGGAAGCTCTGAAAACCGTGAACGTCGAGATCATGCTGCGGCTCCAGGAGGAGGGGATCGCGGCCGTTTCCGACACGACCATCAGGGGCAGGCACTGTCTGAGAGCCGCGATCACCAATCATCGGACCCGGCTCAGCGATCTCGACCTGCTGGTGGCGGAAACGCTTCGTATCGGTGCGGCGGTCGCCTCGTCCGGGACAAGATAGCGAAGGAACGGCCCATGCACGGCATAGACTATGTCGAAACGGGCCGGGGTGCAGCGGTGCTGTTCATTCCGGGTTCCTACAGCACCCATGCCGCGTGGCGGCCGATCCAGAAGCTGCTCTCGCAGCCCTGCCGCTTCATCGGAACGAGCCTCTGCGGCTACGGATCGACGCCGGAGACGCGCACGCGCGACGATGATGGGATTGCGCACGAGGTTCGGGTCATCGAGGCGGCCGCGCGTCGCGCCGGAGGGCCGGTTCATCTCGTCGGACATTCGTTCGGCGGCACCGTCGCGCTGGCGGCGGCGCTGAGCGGATCGGTGGACGTCGCTAGCCTGACGCTGTTCGAGGCCAATCCGCTCGCCCTGGTCCGGCGCTCGATGTCAGCTCTTTACCGGGGCGCGCTGGAGACCAGCCATGTCTTCGCGGCCGCGGTGGCAGCAGGTGATCCGGATGCGCCGGGCCTGATCATCGACTTCTGGGGCGGCGACCAAACGTTCGCGATGATGCCCGAGTCAGTCCGCTCCTACTGCCGCCAGAGTGCGCCTGCGAACGTGCTCGATTGGGGAACCGATTTTGGTTTCGACCCCTCGACGGAGGCCATTGCGGCCCTCGACCTTCCCGTCCTTCTCGTCAGGGGCGCGCTGGCCAATCCGGCGATGGTCGCCATGACGGACCGGCTGCAGCAATTGCTGCCCCGGTCGCGCCCGAAGATCGTCGAGGGCGCCGGACACTTCCTCATCAGCACCCACGCGCCCGAATGCGCCGCCCTGCTTGAAGCGTTTCTGCGCGAGTGCACGACCCTCCGCCAGCCTGCCATGCAGCATTGAGGACTCAGTCGAAGCTGGCCGGCGACGAGAACGGCCGGTTCGCGTCCACCACGAAGATGGCCAGCTCATCGAGATCGGTCGTGCCGGCGTTGAACACCTCCATCGGCGTGTCGGCCCCATGTCCGACCATGGTCATGCCGGCTTCGGTATAGGTCACTCCGTGGGGCGTTCTCTGGCCGAGCTTGCCGGCCAGCACGTAAAAGGCCTCCGGTCCCGGATGCGTATGGACCGATGTCTTGACGCCGGGCGCTCCACCGGCGCGATTGACGCGCAGCAGATATTCGCCTGCGCTGACCGGCGGCAGGGGTCCGATCTCGACGACCCTGGTTCCGCCGACCGAAGAGCCATCTTTCGGTCCGAGCGTGAACAGCCAGACCTTGTCTGCGACCTCCGCCGCGAGCGAGGTCGGGCCGGCAGCGCCCTGCGCCTCACTCAGCGTCGGGAAATTTTCCAGCCGCCAGTACAACGGTCCGGAGGGCAGTTCATTCACCTTCTTCTCGACCACCGGCTCGACGACAAATTTGTTATCTGCGGGCATCGAGGCTGATACCATCAGCCCGAAGGCACATAGTGAGAACATGAGCACGCCGATACGACGTGCGCTGAGGGATAGCGGCTTCATGTTGGACCTCCTGTAGCTGAAACGTCCGATCGTGGTTGGGGCGGCGGTCAGGATGATGAGCGTATTATGTTACGCCGAATGACTGGCACGAAGAGGTACTTCACGGTGCGTTCGTGCATCAGCAGCAGCGCCTTCGTCGCGTCCATATCGGGGGTCGCGGCGGGTTGGGTGCAGAGATAGAACTCATCGCCGTGGGTCAGGAAGATGCGAGGGTCACCCTCGCTGACCTGCTCCCTGAGGCTGACGATATAATACCCGGTGGGGTAGGGACGGACGTCGTCTTCCGAGGCAACCTCGTTGAC
>JAJFMR010000216.1 GCA_020696915.1 Rhizobiaceae bacterium
AGGTTAAGCGCATGCGCCCTGCCCTGGCTGCCGTAGCCGATGATGGCGACGCGCTTGCCCTTGATCAGATTGAGATCCGAGTCACGATCGTAATAGACACGCATTCTGTTTCCTTCCGTTTGCTGATCTAGAGGCCTCGCGGCCCGGTTGGCGCTCCGTAAAGAGCGAGGAATTGATAGGTTGCCCGCTTCGCGTCGCGCGCGATTTCGACGCCGCCGAGTTCCAGCCGGTCGCCCAGCAGCAATCTCGTCTGGACGTCGCGGCCGACCAGGCCGAAGAAGGTCCTGAACGCCGTTTCCGCGTCGTCGAAGACAAGCAGGCCCTTGTCCCGCGCCGCCTCGAGAAGCGGCTTCATGCGGCTGCCGATCGCGAACCGGCCGTTCTCGAGCACGACGGCCCCGAGATCGTCACCGCCGCTGCCGGCATGGGCGATGGCCACCCGGTTGAGCGCGATCGACGTGTCGCTGGAGATGACCTCGAGCCAGTCCGAAGCGAAACCTTCGAGGCTCGCCCGCAAGGCCGACAGATCGAGCCGCTGCCGGTCGGGCGGCGTCACCCGCACCTTCGACGCCTGCCAGCGCACCGTGGCGGTCAGCAGCCCCTGGCGGCCGCCGAACCATTTGTAGAGCGTCTCCTTGGAGCAGCTTGCCCGGCGGGCGACCGCGGTCATGGTCAGCGCGTCTCCCTCTTCGACGAGCAGGCGAAGCACCGCATCCAGAACATTCTTCTGGCGCTCCGTGGGAGCGTCGAAGTCCGACTTTTCCACGCCTCTGCCCAAACCCGCTTCCAGTACCGTACGTTACGGTTCGGCAATGAGCCAAAGCGCCGCCAAAAGCAAGCCCCTTCTCAGCGGCCGGTCGACTCAGCCGGTGCTTTTTTTTCGAAGGCCTGCCTGACTCGCTTCGCCGGGATCGCCGCCGGCGCGAACATCAGATCACCACCTGCGTGCCGATCTCTACGACCCGGCCGGTGGGTATCTGGAAATACCCCGTCGCATCGGCAGCCGACCGCGCCAGGCGGATGAAGAGCCTGTCCTGCCAGAGCGGCATCCCCGAACCAACGGAAGGTTTCAGCGAGCGACGCGACAGGAAGAAAGAGGTGGTCATGATGTCGAACTTCCAGCCCTTCTTGCGGCAGATGGCCATCGCCTTGGGCACGTTTGGCTGTTCCATGTATCCGAAATTGAGCTTCACGCGCATGAACAGGTCGTTGACTGGCTCGAGCGTCGCACGCTCGCTCTCCGGAACCTTCGGCTCCTTCACCGTCGCAACGCTCAGCACCACGTTCTGCTCGTGCAGCACCTTGTAGTGCTTCAGGCTGTGCAGCAACGCCGTCGGCGTGCTCTGCGGATCGCTGGTCAGGAACACCGCCGTCCCGGGCACCAGGGTGGGCGGCTTCTTCGACAGGCTATCGATCAGGAAATCCAGCGGAATCTCGTTCTTGCGGGTCTTCTCGAAGAGCAGCCGCGTGCCGCGGATCCAGGTCCACATGATCAGGCCCATGAGCGCGGCAACCACGATGGAGACCCAACCGCCTTCCTCGATCTTGGCGGCGTTGGCCAGGAAGAAGGTCGCGTCGATCGTTCCGAACAGCGCCGCCAGTCCCAACGCCCCCGCGAGGCTCCAGTGCCAGCAATGGCGCATCACCACGAATAGCAGGATGGTCGTCATCAGCATCTCGCCGGTCACCGAAATACCGTAGGCGGAGGCGAGCTCGCTCGATTCGCCGAACCCCACGACCAGCATGATGACGCCAAGCGCCAGCAGCAGGTTGACGCGCGGCATGTAGATCTGGCCGGACTGCGTTTCGGACGTGTGCAGGATGACGAAGCGCGGCAGGAGGTTCAGCTGCACCGCCTGCCTGGCCAGCGAAAAGGCTCCCGTGATGACCGCCTGGCTGGCGATCACCGTGGCGGCGGTCGCCGAGAGCACGACCGGCAGCAGCGCCCAGGCGGGCTGCATCTCGAAAAAGGGGTCCTGCGGCGTGCCGCCATGTGCCAGGACGAATGCGCCCTGCCCGAAATAATTGAGCAGCAGCGCCGGGAACACGGCGGCGAGCCAGGTCAAAACGATCGGCTTCCTGCCGAAGTGGCCGAGATCGACATAGAGCGCCCCGGCCCCGGTGACGGCGAGGAACACCGCCCCCATGGTCAGGAAGGCGACCTCCGGCTGGCCGATCAGATAGGCGACCGCGTAATAGGGGCTGACCGCGAGCAGCACCTCCGGATCGTCGGCGATGTGATAGAGGCCCGAGATCGCCAGCACCAGGAACCAGAGTCCCATCACCGGCCCGAAAATGCTGCCGATGCTGCCGGTGCCGAAACGCTGGACGGCAAACAGCACCGCCAGGATCGTCACCGTTATCGGAACGACGAACGGTTCGAAGCGCGGCGTCACCACTTTCATCCCTTCCACGGCGGATAGCACCGAGATGGCCGGCGTGATGATGGCGTCGCCGAAAAACAGCGACGCCCCGCAGATGCCGATGACCAGGATTGCCGCCGAGCGCTTCGGAAGGCTGGCCGCCGCAAGGGCCATCAAGGACAAGGTGCCGCCCTCACCCTTGTTGTCCGCGCGCAGCACGAAGACCACGTATTTGATCGTGACGATCACCGTGAGTGCCCAGATGATCAGCGACAGCACGCCGAGCACGTCGGCGCGCGAAGCGGCCTGGCCTTCCGCGGTGGAGGCGTGCAGCGCTTCCCGAAAGGCGTAGATCGGGCTCGTGCCGATGTCGCCGTAGACGACGCCGAGCGTGCCAATGACGAGGACCGGCAGTCTGGATGCAGAACGTTCAGGGGCCGTGGATTGCGGTTGCGCCGTGGCGCCTCCGTCGTGTCCGGCAACCACCATTTACGACACTCCCAAACCGCGTGACCTGCCGAAGCGGGCGCAGGCCGCGTCCGTTAGTCCCCCCGCAACGCAAAATCAATCCGCTTCGTTGCATGGCGGTGCATGGCTGGCATGCGCGGATGAGAGGGGATCTCCGCCGCTCCCGCTTTGGAACGGCAGCCCCGCTCAAGTGTTCCTGAATGGTCTTGACCGCAAACAGCATACGAGGACAGCGATGCGCCCGCTTGAACCGGTGCCGGCCATCCGCCGCATCGAGACCGACCGCGCCGATCTGTGCGCGCTGGACGTGGTCGGCCATCTCACCTCCGCCGATCTGGAGAACGCCTTCGGACTGCTCGAGGCGGCCTATGTCGGCCACCCCGCAATCGACCTCCTCGTCCGCCTGTCGGGCTATGACGGCTTCGACTGGGACGGCGTTTTCGCCACCTCCACCCTGCGTGGCAAGCGCAATGCGCTTCGGCACGTCCGCCGATACGCAGTCGTCGGCGGACCGGGGTGGATCTCGAAATCGCTTGGCCTGTTCGGTCGGCTGACGTCGGTGGAGAGCCGACATTTCGACGCCGCAGACGAGGCGGCGGCCTGGGAATGGCTCGGGACGCGCCAACCCGCCGACGCCGCATAGCAAGAATTCAGGATTTTTATTGACGTCAATTATTTAGAGCAGTTTCTGGATGAAGAAGATCGGCCGTTTTGGGCGAACGCCGTCGCCAGACATCGTCTGGAGACCGATTCCCCTCAGCGAACGATCGTCAGCCTCTCGGCGGCCCTGGTGATCGCCGTGTAGAGCCAGCGCTGCCGGGTTTCCCTGAAGGCGAAGCTCTCGTCGAACAGCACGATGTCGTTCCACTGCGAGCCCTGCGCCTTGTGGACGGTCAAGGCATAGCCATAGTCGAAATCGTCGAACCGCTTTCTGGTGTTCCAGGGAATGTCGGCCTCCGGATCCTCGAAGGCGGCCTTCAGGAGCTTGATCTTGGCGATGCCCCGGTCGGGGTCATCCTCCTCAGGTGAAACGAGCAGGTTTATGCCCGGCTTGACGGTCTCGCGGGACGACGTCATCACCTTCCACAGCGAGCCGTTGAGCAGCCCCTTGTTCGGGTCGTTCCTCAGGCAGACCAGCTTGTCGCCGGCCTGCGGGAATGCCGCCGAAAAACCTTTGAGCTCCCGCAGCCGCTGATTGTAGCGCCTGCGGGTCCGGTTGGTGCCGACCAGCACCTGGTCGGCTGCAAGCACCGTCTCCTGCGTCACGTCCTCCCTGCCGATCACCTTCGCGGTTCCGTAATCGCCCCGCATGAACTCGCGGCCCTCGCGAACGTCGAGTGCCAGGCGAATGATGGGATTGTCCCGCGCCTGCCGGTGGATTTCGGTGAGCAGGACGTCGGGCTCGTGCTCCGTGAAGAAGCCGCCGCCCGATATCGGCGGCAGCTGGGCGGGATCGCCGAGCACCAGAATCGGCGTGCCGAACGACATGAGATCGCGGACGAGCTCCTCGTCGACCATCGAGCACTCATCGACGACGACGAGCTTGGCCCGCGCGATCGGGCTCTGGCGATTGAGCGAGAACGTCGGCGACATGGAGGTCTTGCCGGTCACTTCGTCGGCGACCCGTTCCTCGCCGCGCGGCCGGTAGATCAGCGAATGGATGGTGCGGGCGTTCAGCGCTCCCCTGGAGCGCAGCACCTGGGCCGCCTTTCCGGTGAAGGCGGCGAACTGCACCTGGCCGTCGACATGGGCGGCGAAGTGGCGCGCCAGGGTCGTCTTGCCGGTGCCGGCGTAGCCGAACAGCCTGAAGATCTGCGGCCGCCGCGCCTTCAGCCATCTGTCGACCGCCTTGAGCGCGCCGTCCTGCTGCGGAGAAAATTCCATTCGATTGACTGACAGGATTCGGGCACCGGGAGCAAGTGCGGCCGTTCGGCAGCGAGCACGGCCCCGGAACCAAAAATGGATCGGCTTTTCGGTTGAATCCGCTGCGAAAACAAAAAACTGCGGCGGCCGGGCACAGTTCCTTCAGCGCACTCCGCCGTCGTTTCTCGTGTCAGGCCAGGGGATCGTTGTCGAGGAGGATCGGTTTGCCGTGCGGCGTTGCAATTGCCGCCCTTTGCCAGGCGGCCGCGAGCGCATCGACCTGGGAAGCATCCGCCACCCCTTTTGCGGCGAGCAGGTTCTCGAGCGCCGACAGCCAATGGCGATAGTAATCGCTGCCGTCTGCCGCCGCGTCGTACCGCCCGACCTCTGCGGCAAGCTGTCGTGCCCATTCGTTCCAGGAAAACAGTCCGCGCTCATGCAGCGCCACGACGAGGGCGAAGGCCTCTGCCTGCCATGGCTCCGCAAAGACATCCGGTTCTGCCGGACGTGGCGCGCCGTTCATGGTTGACGGCGCCCTTGCTTCAGGCCGGCTCAAGATAGCTTTCCCAGGCATCGATGGAGATGGTCAGCGACGGGTCGCTCCCCTCGCCCCAGATCTCGGCTGCATCGAAGACCACGGTGTATAACCATTCCGGGTTTTCACCCCTTCCATGCGCGTTGGTGTCCGGAAACACGAAGCCGCCACGCACCGCTTCGATGACCCCGGTCCTTGCTCTTGCATAGCGCGGCAGCCTGGTGTGCCCGGTCGGATGGAAATTCCGGGTGCGCACGCGGTCGCCGGTGCCATACAGCGCGGCTTCCGGGACGGGCCGGCTGCAGGCCCTGGCAAGCGTCCGAGGGACGTCGGCCGCCTCGAGCACCCGACGCGGCGTCGTGCCTTTCACGAGTCCCCGGCCCGCCGACAGTTCCTCGGCGGCGACGAAACCGTGGCGCTGCAGCAGCACTTC
>JAJFMR010000217.1 GCA_020696915.1 Rhizobiaceae bacterium
CACCCCGCGCATGGCACGCCGCAATGCGCCGCGGGCGGCGAGGCGGCCTGCTATGTTTCCGCCGACGGCGACGACCGCGGCACGATGGCCCGCGGCAGCCAAGCCCGTGCCGATCATGCGGAACCCTGGCGCAGGGCAGCCTCGATTTTCACAGGCGTCGCCAAGGACCAGTGGACGGTGTCGCTCGGGAGGGTCATGCCGCAGCCGTTGTAGGTCCGCCGCGGCGTTCCGGTTGCCTGGCAGCCGCCTTCCATGCGAAGGCGGGCGCTCAGGGCGTGAAGCGCGCCAACTCTTCGATGCTTTTGACCTCGTCCGCGAAGTCGGGACAGATAAGCATCGGACCTGCCGTGCGCTCCGGAAAGCCGCCGCTGTCGAAGACGGCGCGGCCGCCCTCCATCCTTGCCTTGCCTTCGGCGACCAGCCGCAGCGCCAGCGGATAGAGCTTGTGCTCCGCCTTGAGCACACGGGCCGCGAGCTGCTTTTCGCTGTCGTCGATCCTCACGGGCACGGCCGCCTGTGCGATGATGGGCCCGTCGTCCATGGCAGCTGTCACGAAATGCACCGTGCAGCCATGCACCCGCACCCCGGCCTCGAGCGCCCGGCGATGCGTGTCCAGGCCCCTGAAGGAAGGCAGGAGGGCAGGGTGGATGTTGATCATGCGGCCCGCCCACCTGGTGGCAAAGGGGGAGCTGAGCATGCGCATGTAGCCGGCCAGGCAGACGATCTCGGCGCCGGCCGAGGCGAGTTCGGCCTCGAGGGCCTGCTCGTGCTCCTCCCTTGTTCCAAATTCGTCACGCGGCAGCGCGATCGCGCGAATGCCGCGGCTCTCGGCGAATGTCTGGCCTTCCGTTCCGGCTGCGTCGGCGACCACCGCGGCAATCTCCGCCGGGTAGGAAGGATCGGCCGCCGCTTCGATCAACCGCGCCATGTTGGTGCCGCGTCCCGAGATCAGGATCGCGACACGACGCCTGGCCTTCGTGCTCACAGCTCGATCTGCCCGCGATAGATGACGCCGGCGTCGCGCCGCGGCACGATGCGGCCGATCGGCGACACCGTTTCGCCGGCCTCCTGCAGCACGGCGGCCACCTGCGCAGCCTGGCCGGACGCCACCGCCAGCACCATGCCGATGCCGCAGTTGAAGGTGCGCAGCATCTCCTCGTGCGCCACTCCTCCCGTTGCGGCCAGCCATCTGAAGACACCCGGTGCTTCGATGACGTCGAGGTCGAGCTCGGCCGTAAAGTCCCGGGGCAGGACGCGGGGGATGTTTTCGGGGAAGCCGCCGCCGGTGATGTGGGCCAACGCCTTGATGCCGTGGGTGCCGCGGATCGCCTTTAGCACGCTGCGGACATAGATGCGGGTGGGCTCGAGCAGCGCTTCGCCGAGCGCCACCCCGTCGGCGAAAGGCGCAGCATCCTCCCAGCCGAGACCGGAGCGCTCGACGATCCTGCGAACCAGCGAAAAGCCGTTGGAATGCAGGCCCGTGGAAGCGAGGCCCAGCAACACGTCGCCCTCGACGATGTCGTCGGTGGGCAGAAGCTGGCCGCGCTCGGCCGCACCCACGGCAAAACCCGCGAGGTCGAAGTCGCGGCCTTGATAGAGGCCGGGCATTTCGGCGGTTTCCCCGCCGATCAGCGCGCAGCCGGCCTGGCGGCAGCCCTCCGCGATGCCGGCCACGATCTTCGTCCCGACGGCTGGATCGAGCCTTCCGGTCGCGAAATAATCCAGGAAAAACAGTGGCTCGGCACCTTGTACGACAATGTCGTTAACGCACATGGCGACGAGGTCGATACCGATCGTATCGTGCTTTTGGGCTTCGACGGCGATCTTCAGCTTGGTTCCGACGCCGTCATTTGCCGCGACCAGGATCGGGTCCGCGAAACCTGCGGCCTTGAGGTCGAAGAGGCCGCCGAAGCCGCCGATCTCGCCGTCCGCGCCCGGTCGCCGCGTCGAGCGGACCAGCGGCTTGATCCGTTCGATCATCAGATTGCCGGCGTCGATGTCGACTCCGGCATCGGCGTAGGTGAGCCCGCTTTTCCGCTTGTTCATCGGCCTGTACCTGCTCGCCTGTCGCGCGGCTCTTCGCATGAACCGGCACGGCCTGCAAGAAGCCGCGGCTGGCTCCTGAGGGAAGCGGGATCGGCGACCTGCCGTCGGCACTTGCTAAGGCGTGGCTGCTTCGCCATCTATCAGGCCTTCCGGGAAGAAGGCTCGCACAACACCGTGACCGCCGCCAACATGATCACGATCCTGCGCTTCCTGCTCGTGCCGGGCGTGATCTACTGGCTGCTGGCTGAGGAGTGGCAGTTGGCCTTCGCCGGCTTTCTGGTCGCCGGCATTTCCGATGGCGTCGACGGCTTCGTGGCGCGGCATTTCAACCAGCGAACGAAGCTCGGCGCCTATCTCGATCCGATGGCCGACAAGCTGCTGCTGGTCAGCGTTTTTCTCGTTCTCGGCTTTCTCGGCGAATTGCCGCTCTGGCTGGTGGTGGCGGCCGTTTTTCGCGACGCGCTGATCGTATGCGCCGTGCTCCTGTCCTCGGTCATGGGCAACCCGGTCGAGATGAAGCCGCTCCTGGTCTCCAAGGCCAACACTGCCGTGCAGATCGTGCTGGCGGCGGCCGTCCTTGCGGAACTGGCGTTCGCCACGGATTTTGGCCTGCTTCGGCCTGCCCTCATCCTGCTGTCGCTGCTCTTGACCGTGGCTTCCACGGGGGCCTATCTCGTCGGCTGGACGAGGCACATGAGCGCAAATGGCGAAGGTGAAGCTTCCGACCGATGACGAGATGGAAGAGGCTGCCATCGCCGCCGCTTTCCGCCGCCAGATCGGTTTCTGGTTGATCGCGGCGGTTTTGCTCGGCATCTTCGTCTATGTCTTCAGCGATATTCTGCTGCCTTTCGTGGCCGGCATGGTGCTTGCCTATTTCCTGGATCCCGTCGCCGACTGGCTGGAACGCGCCGGCCTGTCGCGCATCGCCGCCACGCTGCTCATCCTGTTATCCTTCATCGTCGCGCTGACGGTGGCACTGATCATCCTCATTCCGGTGCTGGCCTCGCAACTCGCCGATTTCCTGCGCCTGCTGCCGGACTATGTGCAGCGACTGCAATCGCTCGTCACCAGCTTCGATCCCGAGTGGCTGGAACGGCGCTTCGGCCTGGAGATCGGTAGCCTTCGTGAAGGGCTGACCTCCGTGCTTTCTTCCGGCGTCGGCTTCGTCTCGTCGGTGTTTCAGTCGATCTGGAGGTCGGGCGTGGCACTGTTCAGCATTGCCGGCCTGTTCGTCGTGACGCCGGTCGTGGCCTTTTACATGCTGCTCGACTGGGACCGCATGGTCGCGACTGTCGATGGCTGGATGCCGCGCGACCATGTTGGCACGGTCCGCCAGATTGCCTTCGACGTCAACGCCTCGACGGCCGGTTTCGTGCGCGGGCAGGGCACGCTCTGCCTGGTGCTCGGCATCATGTATGCCGTCGGGCTGACGCTGACCGGCTTGAATTTCGGCATATTGATCGGCCTGTTCGCCGGCCTGATCAGCTTTATTCCCTATGTCGGCTCGATGGTAGGCCTGGTGCTGGCCGTGGGCGTCGCCCTCGTACAGTTCTGGCCGGACTGGCTGATGATCGCGCTGGTCGCCGCCGTCTTCTTCGTCGGCCAGTTCATCGAAGGCAACATCCTGCAGCCGCGGCTGGTCGGGAAGAGCGTCGGGCTCCACCCGGTGTGGCTGATGTTTTCGCTGTTCGCGTTCGGAGCCCTGTTCGGGTTCGTCGGTCTGCTGATCGCCGTTCCGGCTGCCGCAGCCGTCGCGGTCCTCGTGCGTTTTGCGATTGCCCGCTACCTGGAGTCGCCGCTCTACCGAGGACACGAGGCCGAGTTGGTCACGCTCGATACGGAAGTCGCGGTTGATGCCAGGCCGGCCCGCCCGGTCCGGCGCCGGACCGGCGAATCGGGCTAGCGGATGCGCAAGCCCGCACGGCAGCTTCCGCTGGAGCTTGGCCATCCGACCGGCTCCTCGCGCGACGAACTGATCGTCACCGGTGCCAATCGCCAGGCCGTTGCGCTCATCGACCGCTGGCCGGACTGGGAGGCTCCTGTAGTTGTGCTGGCCGGACCTGCAGGCTCGGGCAAGTCGCACCTGGCTGCGATCTGGGCCGGCCGGGCCGGCGCGACTTCCGTCAAGGGAGCACGTATCGGCGCATTTCTCGAGTCTGTGCAGCCGTCGGTTCCGGTGCTGGTGGACGACGCCGATGGCGGCCGTCTCGACGAGCCAGGGCTGTTCCACCTGATCAACACGGCACGCGGCGCGGGATCGCACATCCTGCTCACCGCGCGGCGCTTTCCCGCAGCCTGGGGAGTGGCGCTGCCTGATTTGGTCTCGCGCCTCAAGGCCGCGCCGGTCGTGGAAATTCTCGAGCCCGACGACCTGCTGCTCGCCGGGGTGATCACAAAACTCTTCGCCGACCGGCAGGTGGAGGTCGAACCGCACGTCGTGCAATTCCTCATCCGCCGCATCGAGCGCTCGCTGTCGACCGCCATCGGGGTTGTCGGGCGCCTCGATCGCGCCGCGCTGGAGAAGCAGACCCGCATCACCCGGGCCCTGGCCGCAGAAACGATAGGCGCCATGGATGCGGGCCAGGCCGAGCTCGACCTCTAGCGGCGAACTTTCCTTAACATCGGTCGCCTCCTGCGGCGATGTCGCGGCCTTACATCGGCCGGCTGTCATACGCCCAGTGGAGCAGGGCCTGGCGCTGGCGTGGGCGGCACCAAACGTCGCCAGGCTCGCAATGACGCCTGAGCTGCGCGGCATGCCGTCCCATCGCCTTCCACCTCCCGATCTGGCGGCTGTCCTCGTCCGGCAGACGGCGCCCCCTGAAGTAGCGGCAGTACCATTGGAACCAGCCGCGTGGATCGTCCGGATGGATCCAGCCCTTTGATCGCCAGACCCTGAGCGGCTGGCTGGCTTCGACCCCGAAGCAATTGAGTGCGGCATCCCTCCCGGCATGCGCCAGCCGCGCCTTGGCGAACCAGCTTTCCGGAAATTCCTCGCGGCAGTCCGTCATGTATTTTCCACCGAAAATGCCGAGTTCCAGCATTTGCGACGGCGTCAGGTCAGGACGAAAACCCGGATCGAAGCGCTTTGCCTCAGGCACGGCGAGAGCATAGCGGTAGCCCTGCTGCATACTGTCGTTCACCTCGATGCAACGTAGAATCATGGAGCGCTTTCCTTTGCGGTCGGAGGATTGCGCCGCCAGATCGCGAAGTTGAGCGCCGAGGCGAAGCTCACCCACGCCAGATACGGCAGGAGCAGCAAGGCCGCTCCGGCCTGTATCGGGTAGAAAAGGACGATGGTGGCGGCTATCGAGAGCCACAGCACGATGATTTCGAAGAATGCCAGGTCGGGCCGATGCAGGCCGAAGAAGAGCGGCGACCACGAGGCGTTCAGGGCCAGTTGCACAGCGTAAATCGCGAGAGCGGGGGCCGCGCCAACCATGCCCGCCTCCCGCCAGACCAGCCAGCCAGCAACGGCAATCGTCGCATAGAGAAATGCCCAGACCGGCGCGAACAGCCAGTCCGGCGGGCGCCACGACGGCTTGTCGAGCCCCTTGTACCACGACCCCGGGCGCAAGATTGC
>JAJFMR010000006.1 GCA_020696915.1 Rhizobiaceae bacterium
AAAGGGCGATCAGACGCCCAAGTGTGAAAGGATCGAGCCTTCGGTAGAGAATGGTGATTGAGGGGCGGTTGCCGGGAAAGACCCGGTGCGGAGCGATCCTGCCGACGTCCTTCGCGTCGACCCCGGCGGCCAGCATCTGCCGGCGCGCCTCCTCCAGCGAACGGCCTTTCATCAGTGCCTGGGACTGGGCCAGGCAGTTGGCGACGAGCAGGTCATGGTGATGGCGAAGGGCCGGCTCGTGGCCCGCCGCCGCCACCAGGAATTCGACCGGGATGACATCGGTCCCCTGATGCAGCAGCTGGAAAAAGGCATGCTGGCCATTGGTGCCGGGCTCGCCCCAGACCAGCGGTCCGGTCGGCGCCGCCACGGCGGTTCCGTCGACCGTCACGCGCTTGCCGTTCGATTCCATGTCGAGCTGCTGCAGATAGGCCGGAAAGCGCGACAGGCGCTGGTCGTAAGGGATCACCGCGCGCGCATTATATCCGCAGACGACGCGATGCCAGTAACCGACCAGCCCCAGCACGACAGGCAGGTTCTTTCCCAGCGGCGCCGAGCGGAAATGTTCGTCCATGGCATGACCGCCGGCCAGAAAGGCGCGGAAATTCGCAGCGCCGAGGGCCAGCATGATGGGCAGGCCGATCGCCCCCCACAATGAATAGCGGCCGCCGACCCAATCCCAGAAGCCGAAGACGCGATCAGACTGGATGCCGAACCGCGCCACCTTGTCGAGCGCGGTGGAAACGGCCGCGAAATGCGACCCCACGGCACCGGCGCCCAGCGCCTCCTCGATCCATTGGCGCGCCGTCCCCGCATTCGTCATCGTTTCGACGGTGGTGAAGGTCTTCGAGGCGACGATGAACAGCGTGGTTGCCGGGTCGAGGCTTTTCAGCGTGTCGCTGATGTGCGCGCCGTCGACATTCGAGACGAAGTGCGTGCGCGGCCCGTCATGCCAGGGCTCGAGTGCCAGCACAGCCATTGCGGGCCCGAGATCGGACCCGCCGATGCCGATGTTCACGACATCCTCTATCTTCTTGTCGGTAGCCCCGGCGGCAGCTCCGGACCTGACGGCTTCGGAAAATTCCGCCATCGCATCGAGTACCGAATGCACGTCGGCCACCACGTCGTGGCCCTCGTCGAGAACCGCGCGGCCGCGCGGCATGCGCAGCGCCGTGTGCAGCACCGCGCGGCCTTCGGTGACGTTGATCTTTTCCCCCGAAAACATCGCGTCGCGCCGCGCCGGCAGTCCGGCCGCCAGCGCCAGTTCCTCCAGTTGTTCCATGGTGGCGGAGTCGACCGCGCATTTGGACCAGTCGAGCAGAATATCGCCTTCGGCCGCCGAGAATTTATCGAAGCGGTGGGGATCGGACGCAAAGGCGGCTTTCATGTCCGTCGGTGTGTGCGGGAGATGGTCCCGCAATGCGGCGAGCCGCGCCTGGAAGGAAGTGTTGGCCAAGAAAACCTCCGCTTGCATTGCCGCGATCGTCCGATCCTAGAGCACGGAACGGTGAAATAGCACCGGCTGCCTGCACGAATCTGCGGCTGTTCGGCCCGGGCTGGGCCAGACGGATCACTGGCATTAATCCAAGCGATCAGATAAATTCATTGGCGCAACGCTTTGGTCCAGGCGTAGAAATGGCAGGGCCAGGAAGGTCCGAGGATCACCGTCATGTCGCAGCGAAACGATACCGCCATCTGGTCCGGCTTGTTCAGAATTTCGGCCGATTCCGGGCAGACGCTGCAGGCACAGATCAGGCAGGCGATCGTCGCCGCCATCCTCGACCGGCAGATCGCCGCTTCGATGCCGCTGCCCTCCTGCCGCATCCTCGCCGAAAAGCTTGGGGTGGCGCGCGGCACGGTGGTGCTGGCCTTCCAGCAGCTCGTCGACCAGGGGTTCCTGGTGGCGCGGGAGCGGCGCGGCCACTTCGTCAATCCGCAGGTGCTCGCCACGCCGGCGAAGCCGGCGCACAAGTCGCCGGACAACAGCAACGAAATCGACTGGAAGGCGCGCCGGCAGATCGCGGCGAGCGACATGCCGCGCCAGGCCAAGCAGGATGACTGGATCAAGTCTTCCTACCCCTTCGTCTACGGCCAGTTCGATCCGGCGCTGTTCCCGACAGCCGAGTGGCGCGAGTGCAACCGCATGGCGCTGGCCGTCCTCGAGATCCGCAACTGGGCCGCCGACATGATCGATCGAGACGATCCCCTGCTGATCGAGCAGATCCAGGCACGGCTCCTGCCGCGGCGCGGCATTTTCGCAAACCCTGACGAGATCATCGTGACGCTGGGCGCCCAGAACGCGCTCTACATGCTTGCCACGCTGCTGATGACCAAGGGAACCAAGGTGGCGATGGAGGATCCTGGCTATCCGGATGCGCGCTCCATCTTCCGGCTTGCCGGCGCTACGGTCCATGCGACGCCGGTCGACGAGGAGGGCATCGTCACCTCGGCAATCCCCGCGGACGCCGGCTACGTCTTCGTGACGCCCAGCCATCATTGTCCGACGATGGTACCGCTGTCGGAGGGGCGGCGGCAGGATCTGCTTGCCCGCGCGCTGCGCCACAACCACATCGTCATCGAGGACGGCTATGACAGCCAGCTTCTCGACGAAGCGCCGCAGCAGGCGCTGAAGAGCGTCGACCGTTCGGGCCGCGTCATTTATGTCGGCTCGATGTCCAAGACGCTCGCCCCCGGATTGCGGCTCGGCTACATCGTGGCGTCGGCGGGGCTGATAGCCGAGCTCAGGGCGCTCAGGCGCTTCATGCTGCGCCACCCCCCCGCCAACAACCAGCGCGCGGTCGCGCTGTTCCTGTCGCTCGGCCATCACGAGGCGCTGGTAAGACGCCTGTCCTCGGCATTCGGCGAGCGTCGCAGGCGGCTGGTCCAGGCGCTGACCGCTTTCCTGCCGGACTGGCAGGCGACAAATTCGGCGGGCGGCACATCGCTGTGGTTGGAAGGCCCGCGCGGCACCGACGCGCGCCGGCTGGCAGACGCCGCCGCCGCCCGCTCGGTGATCATCGAGCCCGGCGACCGCTTCTTCGACCTCGTCGACAGGCCGAGCCGCTTCATGCGGCTCGGCTTTTCGTCGATTTCGCTGCAGCACATCGAACCGGGCATACGCGAGCTCGCCACAGCTGCCGGCCGCAGGCCCGCCGCTGCGTAGTCTCGACGTTCCGGATCGAGCCCGCCAAGAGGAACGTGGTCCATGCGGCGGCATCCGGTGGCCCTAGTTGGGCAGCGGAGCCGGCGCATAGTCGGCGGTTGACCGGGTTGGCGACGAGTTCCGCCATGATTGGCTGGCCCAAGGACTACTCCATGTCGATCGCGCTGGACAACAAGGACTGCACCTCGGAACGCCACTCGCGCCGGGCGGGCGGCCGCGAGGCGCGCCGCGCCATGCGCGCGGCACCGCTCGCCGACGACGTGCGGCCGATCCGGCCCGGGCTGGAGGGCGGCCGCTATCGGCCGCTCGGCGACGACGACCTCGGCCGCATCCACGAAGCGGTCCTGACGCTGCTCGAAACTGTCGGATTCGCCAACGCCATCCCCTCCTGCATCGAGGCGCTGACCAGGGCCGGCGCCGACCTCGGCGCGGACGGCCGCATCCGCTTCCCGCGCCGCCTGGTGCTCGACACGATCGGCCGCGCGGCGCGGAATTTCACGCTTTGCGGGCAGGATCCGAAGCACGACATGATGATCAGCGGCAGGCGCGTGCATTACGGCACGGCTGGTGCTGCCGTTCATCTGGTCGATGTCGAGAAGCGCGAGTATCGGGAATCGTTGTTGCAGGACATCTACGACGCGGCGCGGCTCGTCGAAGGCCTGGACAACATCCATTTCTTCCAACGGCCGATGGTGCCGCGTGACATTCCCGACCCCCTCGAAATGGACTTCAACACGCTCTATGTCTGCCTGGCCGGGACATCCAAGCACGTCGGAACGAGCTTCACGGTCAGGGAGAACGTCGGCCCTGCACTGGAACTGCTCTACGCCGTCGCCGGGGGCGAAGAGAATTTCCGCGCCCGGCCTTTCGTGTCCAACTCAAACTGCTTCGTGGTGCCGCCCATGAAGTTCGCCGAAGACGCCTGCGGCGTGCTCGAGGCCTGCGTCGAGGGCGGGATACCCATTCTGCTGCTGTCAGCCGGCCAGGCTGGCGCCACCGCACCGGCGGCCATCGCCGGGGCCGTCGTCCAGGCTGTCGCGGAAGTCCTCGCCGGCCTCGTCTACGTCAATGCGATCAAGCCCGGGCATCCCGCGATCTTCGGGACCTGGCCCTTCGTTTCGGACCTGCGGACCGGCGCCATGTCGGGCGGCTCGGCCGAGCAGGCGCTGCTCACCGCGGCTTGCGCGCAAATGGCGCAATATTACGATTTGCCGGGCGGCTCGGCGGCCGGCATGGCGGATTCCAAACTGCCCGACATCCAGTCCGGCTACGAAAAGGGCATCACCAACGTGATGGCCGGGCTGTCCGGCCTTAATCTCGTCTACGAAGCGGCCGGAATGCATGCCTCGCTGCTCGGCTTCTGCCTGGAAAGCCTGATCATCGACAACGACATGCTCGGCCACTGCCAGCGCTGCGTGCGCGGCATCGAGGTGACCGATGCAGCCCTTTCCGTCGCCACCGTGAGCGAGGTCTGCCTCGAAGGTCCCGGCCATTATCTCGGCCACCAGCAGACGCTGCAGCTGATGCAGACCGAATATTTCTACCCTGAAATCGGCGACCGCTTCTCTCCTAAGGAATGGAACGAGAAGAACAAACCCGACATATTGTCGAGAGCGATCGCCGAGAAGAAGCGGGTCCTTGCAGGGCGGTTTCCGCGGCATATCCCCAAGGCAATGGACGATCGCCTGAGGGCGCGCTTCGGCAATCTGATCCGGCTGCCGCGAAGCGGCATGGGACTCTAGAATTCGAACTCGCCTTCCGGCAGGTGCCACACCGGCCGGGTGCCCGCGCTTCGCATGCCGAACGCTGGAGCAAGCGACTCGACCGGCTGGTGAAATACAAGAAAGCAGGCGTCATGAAGAAGCTTTTCCACGGCAGCTGTCATTGCGGCGCCATCCGTTTCGAGGCGGACATCGACCTCGCGGAGGGAATCCGCAAGTGCAACTGCAGCTTCTGCCTGAAGCTCGGCTACAAGAAATCCTTCGCTGCCCATGACGCGCTGCGCGTCACTTCGGGCAAGCAGACCATGCGCGACTACCAGGCGAAGCCATCGAGTTGGCCGGCTGGCGACATCAACCACTACATGTGCCCCGAATGCGGGACGCACCCTTTTTCGCGCGGCCATCTCGATTTCATGGGCGGCGATTTCTGGGCCGTGAACGTCGCCTGTCTCGACGACGTCAGCGAGGAAGAACTGGCGGCAGCGCCGATCATCTACGAGGACGGAAAGCGCGACCGTCAGCTCGAGGCGCCGGTGATAACCAGCTACCTCTGAAGACCGGTCCGCGAACACCCGCCAGGGACACGCTGCCGGGGCAACAAACAGGAAGTCGGCTCGCAGGGCGAGGGCCGCGTCGGTCACTTGGCCGCGATGCTTGCATCGATGGCGAGCGTTCCATCAGCGCTCATCACGTCCTTGGCGCAGCAACAGCTCCGATTGTGTCTGCTTGCGGGATGCGGTCAGCTTGCGAAGCTCAAGCGCGAGATCATCAAAGGACGGTTCCCTCTCGGTTTCCAAAGCCTGGCGCAGGATCTCGCGGTGCTCTGCTTCTGCAGAACGTCCATGTCGCGCGGCGCGAAATTCAGCTTGGCAATGAGATCGGGATCGAGATTTCAAGCATGCAGCATAGCGGGCTGACCTCGACGGCTTTTCCGGCGAGCGCCAGCCGCCGTGTCTCCGAGCTTTCTTCCCAGGCCGCGTAGACGATGTCCTGCGCCTTCTGCAGCGCAGAAAGTTCCTTCCGGGAGGGTTTACTGGCCATCCGCGAAAGCGATCATCCGCTTCAATGGTTGTCGCGCGGCACGCCGCTGGTGTGGGCGACGTCACGGTATTTCACGGCGGGCTTCAGCACCATCCCCTCGGAGAACTGGTCGACCATTTCGCGCTGCATCTCCTGCCACGGCGTCTGGTGGCGCGGGTAGTTGTAGCCGCCACTGCCTTCGAGCGCGGCGCGGCGTTCGGCCAGTTCTTCTTCCGATATCAGGACGTTCGCCGTACCCTTCCCGAGGTCTATGCGAACCCGGTCGCCGGTCCTCAAAAGGGCCAGGCCGCCGCCGGCGGCTGCCTCCGGCGAGGCGTTGAGGATCGACGGCGAGCCGGACGTGCCCGACTGGCGGCCGTCGCCGATGCAGGGCAGCGCGTGGATGCCCCTCCTGATCAGGTAAGCCGGCGGCTGCATGTTCACGACCTCGGCGCCGCCGGGATATCCAACTGGCCCGGTGCCGCGCATGAACAGGACGGTGTGCTCGTCGATGGCTTCGGCCGGATCGTCGATGCGCGCGTGGTAATCCTCCGGACCGTCGAAGACGGCGGCCTTTCCCTCGAACGCGCCGGGATCGCGCGGATTGGAGAGGTACCGCTCGCGAAACTCCTCCGAGATGACGCTGGTCTTCATGATCGCCGAATCGAAGAGATTGCCCTTCAGATTGATAAAGCCGGCTTCCTTCTTCAGCGGCTCGTCCACGGAGCGGATGACGTCTCGCGTCAAGGTCTCGACGCCGGCGCAGTTGTCGCCGATGGAGCTTCCGTTCACGGTGATCGCTTCCGGATGCGGCAGGAGCCCGCCCTTCATCAATTCGCTGACCACGGCAGGCACGCCCCCGGCATGGTGATAGTCCTCGCCCAGATACTCGCCGGCAGGTTGCAGATTGACCAGCAGCGGGATCCGGTGGCCGATCGCCTGCCAGTCGTCATTGCTGAGGCCGATGCCAAGGTGGCGCGCGATGGCGTTCAGATGGATCGGCGCATTGGTCGAGCCGCCGATCGCCGAGTTCACGACGATGGCGTTCTCGAATGCCTGCCTGGTCATGATGTCGGACGGCTTCAGGTCCTCATGCACCATTTCGACGATGCGCCTGCCCGTCTCGTAGGAGATCTGGCCGCGCTCCCGATAGGGGGCAGGAATGGCGGCCGCACCGGGCAACTGCATGCCGAGTGCCTCGGCCAGCGAGTTCATCGTCGTGGCGGTGCCCATCGTGTTGCAATAGCCCACGGACGGCGCCGAAGAGGCCACGAGGTCCATGAACTCGTCGTAGCCGATCTCGCCGGCCGCCAGGCGCTCGCGTGATTCCCACACGACGGTTCCCGACCCGGTGCGCTTCCCCCGGTGCCAGCCGTTGAGCATCGGTCCGACCGACAGCGCGATCGCCGGAATGTTGACCGTGGCCGCGGCCATCAGCATCGCCGGCGTGGTCTTGTCGCAGCCGATGGTGAGCACCACGCCGTCCAGCGGATAGCCGTAGAGCACCTCCACCAGCGACAGGTAGGCGAGATTCCGGTCGAGTGCCGCGGTCGGCCGCTTGCCCGTCTCCTGGATCGGGTGGCACGGAAACTCGAAAGGGATGCCGCCGGCTGTCTCGATCCCGGCGCGCACGCGCTTGGCCAGTTCGAGGTGATGGCGGTTGCAGGGGGAAAGATCTGAACCGGTCTGGGCGATGCCGATCAGCGGCTTGCCGGACTGGAGTTCACCGCGCGTCAGTCCGAAATTCAGATAGCGCTCCAGGTAGAGCGCCGTCATGCCGGGGTTATCGGGATTGTCGAACCATTCCTGCGAACGGAACCTCTTCTTCGTGGCTGGCCCTGACATCGATTTTCTCCGGAATCGCAAAGTGCATTCGATAGGACAAGGTTCCCGAAGCGGCAAGGGTCTTGCCGGGCCTGCGGCAATTTTGTCTGACAAATCCCCTCCGAGGCGGAAATCTTCCCGGCTGACGGAGTTCTTCGCATCACCGCGCCAATCATCCTTTTCGGCGTATTGGAAGGTGGTGTCGGCCACCGGGCCGCAATCGGGCCGCAACCGACCGATGGACATCAACCGGGCTCTGCGCTACGCCTCCAGAACTTCGAGCTGGAGGAGACCTGCATGTCATTGCTGATCGAGGGCGAGGAGCGAATCCGGGCTCCGGTAGCGAAAGTGTGGGAAGCCCTCAACGACCCTGAGGTGCTCAAGGTCTGCATCCCCGGCTGCCAGTCGCTGGAGAAGAAATCCGACAACGAGCTGGCCGCCACGGTGGTGCTGAAGATCGGTCCGATCAAGGCGAACTTCGTCGGCGAAGTGACCCTGACGAACCTCAACCCGCCGAACTCCTACACGATTTCCGGCGAAGGCAAGGGCGGCATAGCCGGCTTCGCCAGGGGCGGTGCCGACGTGACGCTGGCCGCGGACGGCGACGACGATACTGTGCTCACCTACACGGCGAAGGCCGATGTCGGCGGCAAGATAGCGCAGCTCGGGAGCCGGCTGATCACCTCGACCTCGAAGAAGCTGGCGGGCCAGTTCTTTTCCAGCTTCAACGAGAAGGTGAGCGCAGGCTGACCGCCTACTCGAAGACGATCGATGGCACGGCGGCTTCGGCGCCGCCCCGCTCCTCATCGAGCCTTTCCCTGACTTTCCTGGCGATGGTGCGGTAGATCACTGCCTGCGGGCCGTCCGGGTCGGACACGACGACCGGCCTGCCGCTGTCCGACGTCTCGCGGATCTCCATAACCAGCGGAACCTCGCCGAGAAAAGCGACATCCAGCCGTTCGGCTTCACGCCGCGCCCCGCCATGCCCGAAGATGTCGTAGCGCCGGCCAGTGTCGGGGGCGATGAAATAGCTCATGTTCTCGACGATGCCGAGCAGGGGCACATCGACTTTCCTGAACATGTTCAAACCCTTGCGCGCATCGATCAGGGCCAGGTCCTGGGGTGTGGACACGATGATCGCGCCGGCAAGCGGCACCTGCTGGGCCATCGTGAGCTGCGCATCGCCGGTGCCGGGCGGCATGTCGACGACCAGCACGTCGAGCTCTCCCCATTCGACCTCGCGCAGCATCTGGGTAAGCGCCGATATCACCATCGGCCCGCGCCAGATCATCGGCGTCTCCTCGTCGACCAGGAAGCCCATCGACATGACCTTGAGGCCGAAATTCTCCATCGGCCTGAGCGTCTTGCCGTCGACGGTCTGCGGCCTGCCGCGGATACCGAGAAGCCGCGGCATGGACGGGCCATAGATGTCGGCGTCGAGTATGCCCACCCTCTCGCCATTGGCGGCCAGCCCGAGCGCGATGTTGACGGCCGTCGTCGACTTGCCGACACCCCCCTTGCCCGACGCGACGGCGATGATCTCGCCGATGCCGGGCACATCTCGCCGGGCGCGCCGTTCCGAGGGCGGAGCCTGCGGAGGCGCTGCACGCGGCGGTGCGGAGGCGGCGGCAGGGCTGGATGCGGCGGGGCGCGGCGGCACCGGCGCGGCCATGCCGCCGCCCTTGCGTTCTGCGGTCAGCGCGACGACCGCCCCGGCGACCCCGGGCATCTCCTTGACGACGCGCTCCGCTGCGGCGCGCAGCGGCTCCATCTCATTGGCCTTCGCCGCAGGCACGGTAATGGAGAAAAAGACCTTTCGGTCGGCGATGAAGATATCCGAGACCAGCCCGAGATCGACGATGTTGCCGGCTTGCTCCGGCCCATCGACGGACCTGAGGCGGTCGAGGACGGCTTCCCTTGTTACGGACATTCATTCCAATCCGGTTGATTCACCCGCTCACATAATGCACAGGCGGCCGAACACCAAGCAGCGGCCCGCCTGGAGCGAGATCCGGCGCG
The DNA here is from genome assembly GCA_020696915.1 of Rhizobiaceae bacterium. GTDB lineage: Bacteria > Pseudomonadota > Alphaproteobacteria > Rhizobiales > Rhizobiaceae > JAJFMR01. The sequence goes on from JAJFMR010000006.1 coordinate 9,745, forward strand.
TGCCGCCCGGCGCCTGACGCTCATGCCGCGCGACGCCAATGATCGCGGATATGGGCGAAACCTTCGCGGTAGACGGCTTCCGGGCTTTCGGCGAAATCGCGCCACACTCTGGTGGCGGCAGCCAGGTCCTTCAGTCCGCGCCCGAACGATTCGATCGTCAGCCAGCCGTCATAGCCGCTCTGCCGGATGGCCGCGAACGTCTTCTTCCACCGTATGTGGCCGCGGCCGGGCACGCCGCGGTCGTTCTCCGAAATATGCACATGCACGATGTTGCTGACGTGTCTCACGAAGGCGTCCACCGGATCCGCCTCCTCTATATTGGCGTGGAACGTGTCGTACATCGCCTTGATGTTCGCGTGGCCGATCTCGTCGACATGCGCCGAGAGATCGGCCATGGTGTTCAGCAGGTAGCATTCGAACCGGTTGAGCGCCTCGAGCCCGATCGTCACGCCGTTCTTTGCCGCGTGGTCGCCTATGGCGCGCTGCGAGGCGACGGAGCGTTTCCTTTCTTGCGGGGTCGGCCCGTTCCCGCTGAAGCGCCCCAGCGTCGAGTGCAGCGGGCCGGAGAGCCGGTCCGCCCCCAGTGCCGCGGTGCAGTCGATCGCCCATCGCATATGGGCGATGCCCCTGTTGCGACTCCCCGGGTCTGCCGCCACGAGGTCCATCGACGGGTCGCCCATGGCCGAAACCGCGGTACGCTCCAGGCCGATCCGGTCGAGCAGCACGCCCAGTTTGCGATAGTCGTCCGGCGTCCCCTGGAAAACCGGAATCTCGACGCCGTCGTAGCCGGTCGCCTTGATGTCCTCGAGCAGCCTGCGGTGTCTTGCGGTGACGTTCGCCGTCCACAGGAACATGCAAAAGCCGATCTTCATGTCTGCCTCCCCGATCTCGCCGCGGCAGTGAGGCAGCTTTCCAAAACCGGCGCAAGAGACCGGATCGGGCCAGCGACGTTCGTCGCGACGTCAAGCCTCCTGGCGCCATAAAGACTCTGCAACCGCCCGGCGTGGCCTCGAACCTGCGGGCAGTCATCTGGCTGACATGCGAGGCTGATCAAATGGCTCCATGGGACACGGACAGTGCGATGATTCGGCGGCCGGCCAAAGCAATCCCAGGCGCTATCGCGCACTGTTCATTTCCGACGTGCATCTCGGAACGAAGGGCTGCCAGGCCGAAGCACTCCTGGATTTCCTCAGGGACCACGACGCCGACACAATCTACCTGGTCGGCGACATCGTCGACGGCTGGAGGCTTGGCACCTCGTGGTACTGGCCGCAGGCCCACAACGACGTGGTGCAGAAGCTGCTGCGCAAGGCCCGCAAAGGCGCCCGCATCATCTACCTGCCCGGCAATCACGACGAATTCCTGCGAGATTTCTACGGCACCCATTTCGGCGGCATCGAAGTGTGCGAAACGGCGATCCACGAGACGGCGGACGGCCGGCGCTTTCTCGTCATCCACGGCGATTTCTTCGACGTCGTCGTCACCAACGCGCGCTGGCTCGCCTATCTCGGCGACTGGGCCTACGTAACGGCGCTGTGGGTCAGCCGGCATGTGAACGTCGTCAGGCGCAGGCTTGGCCTGACCTACTGGTCACTTTCGGCGTGGGCGAAATCGAGAGTCAAGAACGCGGTCAACTACATCGGCCGTTTCGAGGAGACGCTGGCCGCCGAGGCCGGAAAGCATGGCGTCGACGGCGTGATCTGCGGTCACATCCACAGCGCAGCGCTGCGTGACATCGGCGATTTCACCTACATCAACTCGGGTGACTGGGTGGAGAGCTGCACGGCAGTGGCCGAGCACGCCGACGGACGGATGGAGATCATCGTGTGGCGGGTTCGACCGGTGCCCGCGGCCCGGCGAGCGCTCATCCGGGCGGCTGCCGATCTTTCGAACGCCGCGTGATCGCCCGCCGTCCCAGCCCAAATCCCTGCAGGACGCGAGGAACATGTCAGACCAGGCGGCTATCCCGATTCCCAAGGTAACGGCGGCGCGGCGCGGCTCGCTGGAGAGACTTCGCCGCGCAATGTGCCAGAACAGTGTCCTGTCACGCGCCGGGCTGTCCGAACGCCTGTTCGCGCATGCTTTCACCCGGCTGGTTTATGCCCAGATCTGGGAAGATCCAGAAGTCGACATGGCGGCCATGCAGCTGGCGCCCGGACAGCGGGTGGTGACGATCGCCTCCGGCGGCTGCAACGCACTGTCCTATCTGACTGCGGATCCGGCGCTTGTCGAAGCCGTCGACCTCAATGCGGCGCATGTCGCGTTCGGCCGCCTGAAAACTCACCGCAGCAAGACATCTTCCGCACTATCCGGCCTTCCGCCGCTTCTACGGCGGCCTCGGCGGTGCCCGCAACATCCGGTTCTACGAGCAGTTCATCCGGCCGAATCTCGACGCGGACAGCCGTGCCTACTGGGACGCCCGCCGCTGGAACGGCCGGCGCCGTATCTCGATGTTCTCGGGCGATCTCTACCGCCATGGGCTGCTCGGCCTGTTCATCGGCTGGGGACATCGCGTCGCCCGGCTCTACGGCGTCGACCCTCGTGACATGCTTCGCGCGACCAGCCTCGCGGAGCAGCAGGCATTCTTCGAGAGCCGGCTCGCCCCGCTATTCGAGAAGCCTCTCATACGCGGACTGACGCAGAGAAGGTCGGCCCTGTTCGGGCTGGGCATCCCGCCGCAGCAATACGAAGCATTGGCGGGAGCGGGCAGCGGCGACATGGCGGCCGTGCTGCGCGAGCGGCTCGGCAAGCTCGCCTGCGGCTTCCCGCTGGCCGACAACTATTTCGCCTGGCAGGCTTTCGGACGCGGCTATGCGGATGCCGACGATGCCTCGCTTCCGCCATATCTGCGGCAAGACAACTTCGAGCTCTTACGGGCACGCGCGGCAAGAATGACGGTCACTCATGCGTCCTACACCGACTTCCTGGCGGCCAAGCCGGACGCCTCGGTGGATCGTTTCGTGCTGCTCGATGCGCAGGACTGGATGAGCGACGGGCAACTGAACGATCTCTGGCGTGAGGTCATGCGCACTGCGGCGCCCGGCGCCCGTGTCATCTTCCGCACGGCGGCCGCGCCCAGCGTGCTGCCGGGCCGCGTCCATGACGAAGTGTTGGCGCGATGGGACTATCGCGAAGCCGAATCCCTGGCGTTCCACGCTCGCGACCGCTCCTCGATCTATGGCGGCTTTCATCTTTACGTCCTGCGGAGCACGAGCTGATGAGCACGAGCCTCGGCCATCAGCAATTGATGAACGGCGTATACCGCCGCCAGCGCCACATCTATGACATCACCCGCAGATTTTTCCTGCTGGGCAGGGACCCGATGATCGCCGGGCTGGCGGTGCCGCAGGGCGGAAGCGTGCTCGAAATCGGCTGCGGAACCGGCCGCAACCTCATCGAGATCCATCGCCGCTATCCGCATGCCTGTCTTTACGGCATCGACATTTCGCACGAAATGCTGACCACGACGGGCGCTGCGATAGCCAGGCGCGGGCTCCAGCGCAAAACCCGCCTCGCCCTCGCCGATGCCGCGCTGTTCGATCCGTCGCGGACGTTCGGACAGAACGATTTCGACCGGATCGTCATCTCCTATTCGGTTTCGATGATTCCGGCATGGGAGACGGTGGTTCGACAGGCTGCCGCGCATCTCGCCCCTGGCGGCGAACTCCATATCGTCGATTTCGGAGATCAACGCGGTCTTCCGGGCTGGTTCAGGGCAGCCCTCTACCGCTGGCTCGGCGCGTTCCATGTCACCCCCCGCGCCAGCCTGTTCCATGTCAGCGCCGAGGTGGCCCGCGCCATCGGCGGCGAAGCAAAGGCAACGCGACTTTATCGCGGCTTCGCCTGGATCGCCGTCATTCGTCGATAGCGTCGCGGCGACCTGCGAAGACTTCGCGAGGCCTTGCGCCCGAGGCCGTACGAGCAGGCACCGCGATCCGGCGCCCGCTCCGACCGGCGCATCATCCATGCGTGACCATGACGTGGCGGACGGCGGTGTAGTCCTCCAGGGCGTAGACCGACATGTCCTTGCCGTAGCCCGACTGCTTCAGGCCACCATGCGGCATCTCGGTGGTCAGCCTGAAATGGTATTGATCCAGGTGCACCCATAGCGTAGCCGCGCGGCCGTCGCCATGGCGCGGGACACATCCCGCGTCCACACGGAGGAGGCCAGGCCGTAGTCGGAATCGTTTGCCCATTTCACGGCCTCGTCGACATCGCCGAAACGCGTCACTGAGACGACGACGACCGGGCCGAAAACCTCCCTACGCACGATCTCGTCTTCCTGAAGCGCGCCGGCGACCACCGTCGGCTGATAGAAGAAGCCGCTGCCGTCGCCGGTTCTTCCGCCGGTGGTGATCTCGATGTGCCTTAGTTCGGAGGCGCGCTCCACGAAGGAGGCGACGCGGTCCCTCTGGCGCCTGGAGATCAGTGGCCCGATCTCGTTGGTCGTATCGTCGGCCTGGTCGTAACGGATGGTCGATGCGGCCGCCGACAGGTCGGCAACCAGCCTGTCATAGACCTTTGCGCCGGCGTAGACCCGGCAAGCCGCCGTGCAGTCCTGACTGGCATTGTAATAGCCGAACGCGCGGAGGCCGGTCACCACGGCATCGATGTCGGCGTCGTCGAAGACGATCACCGGCGCCTTGCCGCCGAGTTCGAGATGCGTGCGCTTCACCGACCTGGCGGCCGCCTGCAGCACCTTCTTGCCGGTGGCGACGTCGCCGGCGATCGAGATCATGTCGACGCCGGAATGATTGATGAACGTGTTGCCGACGCTCTCCCCGCGTCCGGGCACGACGTAGACGACGCCCTCCGGCAGGATCTCGGCGACTATGTTGCCATCTTCAGCGCAGTGAGCGGTGTCTGCTCCGACGGCTTGAAGACGACCGTGTTGCCGCCGGCGACAGCCGGCGCGAGTTTCCAGGCCATCATCATCAGCGGATAGCTCCAGGGGGTGATCGAGGCGAGGATGCCGATCGGGTCGCGCCTGATCATCGAGGTATGTCGGAAACATATTCGCCCGAAACGACGGCCGGCATCGAGCGCACCGCGCCGGCGAAAAAGCGATAGCAGTCGACGATCGCGGGCACCTCGTCGTTGAGGACGGCGTTGATCGGCTTGTCGCAGTTCAGCGCCTCGAGTTTGGAGAACGCCCGCGCCTCGGCCTCGATGCGCTCGGCGATCTTCAGGAGGTACACCGAGCGTTGCGCCGGGGTGGTCCGCGACCATGTCGCAAACGCCTTCTGGGCGGCAGCGACCGCCCTGTCTGTCTGCGCTGGCGAGGCTTCGGGCAGGTGCAGGATCTTCGATCCGGTCTTCGGGTCGAGCACCGCCTCGGCGGTTTTGGCTCCGGCTTCGAACGCCGAGCCGATGAGCATGCTGGTGTCCATGGCGACCTCCTTCGGGATTCTGTCATTTTCCGGAACCGGCGACCTGGTCGCCGTCGCGCGTGAGGTAATAGGCCGCAAGGATCGGCAGCAGGGTCACAAGCACCACGACCATGGCAACCACGTTGGTGACCGGACGCTGGCGCGGCCTGACCAGTTCCTCGAGCATCCAGATCGGCAGCGTCTGCTGCTGCCCGGCGGTGAAGGTGGTGACGATCACCTCATCGAAGGACAACGCGAAGGCAAGCATGCCGCCGGCGACCAGGGCGGTTCCGATATTGGGCAGGATGACATGCCGGAAGGTCTGCAAACCGTCCGCGCCGAGGTCGTAGGAGGCTTCGAGCAGCGACCCGGAAACGCGTCGGAAACGGGCGATCGCATTGTTGTAGACTACCACCACGCAGAAGGTGGCGTGGCCAAGGATTATGGTCCACTGCGAAAAAGGTATCTCGGCCAGCGAGAATGCCGAACGCAGGGCGATACCGGTGATAATGCCGGGCAGCGCGATCGGCAGGATGACCAGCAGGGATATTGTCTCCCGTCCGAAAAAGCGGGACCCCGAAACGGAAGCCGCGCAGAGTGTGCCGAGCACCAGCGCAATTGCCGTCGAGACGGCCGCAACCTCGAGTGACAGGGACAGCGCGGCCCAGACGTCCGGCCGGTTCCAGGTCACGGCAAGCCAGTCCAGGGTCAGCCCCGGGGGCGGCCACTGGTAGCTCTTGTCCTCGGTGGTGAAGGCATAGACGAAGATCAGCAGGATCGGCAGGTGCAGGAAGGCAAGGCCGGCAGCGGCGGCGATCCTCAGGCCGGGTGGGGAAGTGTCAGAGCGCATCGAAGGCTCCCATCCGCCGGGCGCCCCAGAGATAGAGGCCCATGACGACAATCGGCACGACGGTGAAGGCGGCGGCGAGCGGGATGTTGCCCGCCGTTCCCTGATGGGCATACACCGCCTGGCCGATGAACAGCCGCGAGGTGCCGATGATCTGCGGGATGATGTAGTCGCCGAGCGTCAGCGAGAACGTGAAGATCGAGCCGGCGGCGAGCCCCGGCAAAGCGAGTGGAAAGACGACGTTGCGAAACGTCTGCTGGGGCGTCGCGCCCAGATCCGCCGAAGCTTCGAGGAGGTTGGCGGGAACCCTCTCCAGGGACGCCTGCAGCGGCAGGATCATGAAGGGCAGCCAGACATAGAGGAAGACGACGAACGTTCCTGTTGCCGACAGGGACAGCGAACTGCCGCCGACCACCGGCAGGGCCAGCCAGCCGTCGAGCAGCCAGGCGAGATGGAGCTTCTGGAGCAGCCAGGTGAGAATGCCTTCCTTGGCGAGGATCAGCTTCCAGGCATAGACCTTGACGAGATAGCTCGACCACAGCGGCAGCATGACGCCGAGATAGAAAAGCGCCTTCCATTTGCCGCGCGCGTAACGGGCCGCGAAATAGGCGATCGGGAAGGCGACGACCGCGGCGGCCAGCGTGACCAGCGCCGCCATCGTGACGGTGCGCACGATGATGTCCAAATTGGCAGGCCGCAGCAGTTCGCCGTAGGTCTTGAGGGTGAAACTGCGATCGATCAGTCCGGAGAATTCGTCGATCGAGAAAAAGCTCTGCAGAAGCAGCGCCAGGAGCGAGCCGAGATAAACGACCGCAAGCCACAGCACCGGCGGCATCAGCATCAGCAGCAGGAGCAGGCCGGGCCGGCGCCAGAGCAGATCGGCAAGGCGGCCGCGCCATCCGCCGCGCTTCGGCAGGATGGCGTCCGAAGGCCCGGCCGCGCCGATCGTTCCGACGGCGCTCATCAGCCCGGCTCCATCAGATGCAGATCCTCGTCGGCAAAGCCCAGCCGGACCGTCTCGCCCTCGGCGGGAAGCGCCTCGCCGGCCGGCACGAGGGCATTGATGCGCTGCCCCTCGACGTCGAGGCCGAGCCTGGTCGCCCCGCCGAGGTAGGCGCGCGACACGACGGTCGCCGAAAGACGGCCTGGAGCGCCGATCTTCACCGCCTCCGGCCTGAGGGATGCCCAGCGGCGCTGCCCCGCGCAGCGCTCGACGAGGACCGGCGGCAGCACGTTGGATGACCCGACGAAGTCGGCGACGAAGCGGGAATTCGGACTGCCGTAGATCTCCTGCGGCGTGCCAAGCTGCATGAGCCTGCCGTCGTTGAAGACGGCGACGCGGTCCGCCATGGACAGTGCCTCGCCCTGGTCGTGGGTGACGAAGACGAAGGTTATGCCGAGCGACTTCTGCAGAGTCTTCAGCTCTTCCTGCATGTTCTCGCGCAGCTTCAGGTCGAGGGCGCCGAGCGGCTCGTCGAGCAGGAGCACCCTGGGACGGTTGACCAGCGCGCGGGCAAGCGCGACGCGCTGCCGCTGGCCGCCCGACAGCTGCCCGGGACGCCTGTCGCCGTAGCCGGGCATCTTGACCATCTCGAGGGCCGCACCTGCCTCGCGCCTCCGCGCCGCCTTCGGCACGCCCTTGATCATCAGGCCGTAGGCGACGTTGTCGACGACGTTCAGATGCGGAAACAGAGCATAGTCCTGGAACACGGTGTTGACGTTGCGCCGGTAAGGCGGGATGGCCTCCGCACGCGCCCCGAATATCTCGATGTGGCCGGCGGTCGGCCGCTCGAATCCGGCGATGAGACGGAGACAGGTGGTCTTTCCCGAGCCCGAGGGACCGAGCATGGCGAAGAACTCGCCCGGCCGGATGTCGAGATCGACGCCGTCGACGGCGCGAACGGCGCCAAAGTGGCGAGAGACTTTCTGAAAGGAGACGGCAAAGGTCATCGGGGCAAGCATCTCAGGAACGGACGGCAGCGCGCCGCCGGCGCCAACAGCCGGTGGCCCACAACCGCCTTGCCCACCGCATCAGAGCGGCAGGAGCCTCTCCGCAGAATGGAGTTGGCAGCTTCTCACCTGCCGCCGATCACCCCGATGTAGTCCGACACCCAGCGGTAATAGGGCACGCAGGCATCGTTCTGGCTGGCGCATTTGGCGGTCGGCGTCGTCCAGAACTTGACCTTTTCGAAATCGTCCATGCCGTTGGCCGTGCAGCCTTCCTTTTTCTGCATGCCGCGGCCGTCGGTGCAGGCGGCCGGGACCGACGGATTGGCGCCGAACCATACCGACAGATCGCTTTGCAAATTGGAAGCGAGCGAATGCTCCATCCACATGTAGGCGCAGTTGGGATTGGCGCTGTCGATGTGCATCATCGTCGTGTCGGCCCAGCCGGTGACGCCTTCCTCGGGGAATACCGAAGCGACGGGCTGCTTCTCGCCTTTCAGCAGATTCACCTGGAACGGCCAGGACCCCGAGGCCACCACGCCCTCGTTCTTGAAATCGTCGATCTGGATGAAGGCATCGTGCCAGTAGCGGCCGACCAGCGTGCGCTGCTGGCGCAACAGGTCCAGCGCCGCCTTGTACTGGTCCTCGTTGAGCTCATAGGGGCTCTTGATGCCGAGTTCCGGCTTGTGAGTCATCAGGTAAAGCGCGGCGTCGGCGACGTGGATAGGGCCGTCATAGGCCTGCACGCGGCCCTTGTTGGACTTGCCGTCGCCCAGCGTGGTCTCCTCGAAGACCACATTCCAGCTCTTGGGCGCCTCCTTGAACACGTTGGTGTTGTACATCAGGACGTTCGGGCCCCACATGTAAGGGACGCCGTAATGAACGCCTTCGACCGTGTGCCAGGGCGCATCCTTGAGACGGTTGTCGACCGTCGACCAGCTCTTGATCAGGTCGATGTTGATCGGCTGGACGCGCTTGCCGGCGATCAGCCGCAGGGATGCGTCGCCCGACGCGGTGACGAGATCGAAGCCGCCCTCGTTCATCAGCGCCACCATCTCGTCGGAAGTGTTGGCGGTCTTGACGTTCACCTTGCAGCCGGTCGCCGCCTCGAACCCGGTCACCCAGTCGAAGGCCTTGTCGGTCTCGCCGCGCTCGATGTAGCCGGCCCAGGCGACGATGTTGACCTGACCCTCGCCGGGCCCGACCTCCTTCAGTTGCGCAGCAGCCTGCCCGGAGAAACTCAGCGCAACGGCTATCGCCGTGCACGATTTCAGAACTGATTTCATGGCCAACCTCCCGTTTGCAGGGGACCCCCTGTGGATCGCAGCATGATGATCCCCGAAGCCGGAAGGTGACCCGAAAAACGCGGTTTCGCAAATTCATTTGTCAGAAGGTCGATATCGGAAATACCGATGGACCCTTCCTGAACCCTTCAGATCCGTTGTTGCCGGACATCGCCCCGGTGACGGAGGACTGCGAGATGGAGAGGTGCTGAGCGGTGCGCGACACGGTGCCATGCTCGGCAACCGCCGCGAAGAACCACAACTGCCTGATGGTGAAGGCCATGCCGGAACCGCTGGGTGCGAGCGTCGATGCCGATGCCATCTCGGGCGTTCGGCTCTGTCACGGACACCAATAGCAGAGGTTTTCCAGTTACGAGAAATTCACCTTCGGCGCGTGGCGCGCCGCCAGGAGCATTCGCGGATGATGTGCCGAAATCAGGTTGATCGAACGGATTGCCCTAGATCTGGTTCGTCGAGCGCTCGTAGACGGTGGCGCCGGTATCGGCGTCGACGCCCACCAGGCTGACATCGTAGCCCCAGAGCTTGCGTATGTGCCGCAGCGTCGCGTCCCGGCTGCCTTCATCGAGCAGGATGCCGTCGGTCACCTTGTGCTCCAGCCGCAGATGCCGGTCGCCGCGCAGGTCGACGTCCACGACCTGGATGTCGGACCGGCCCCAGGCGACGTCGTAGCTGCGGGCCAGTGCGGCGCGTATCTTCCTGTAGCCACGCTCGTTGTGAATCGAGGCAACCTCGTAATGCGGCTGGCTGGCCTCGTCGTCCAGGATGAAGAGACGCCATTTCCGGATCATTGCCGGGCTCAGATACTGCCTGATGAAGGATTCGTCGCGGTGATTTGCCCAGGCCTCTAGCAGAACTTCGCGCCAGTTTCCCCTGCCGGCAATTTCCGGGAACCAGTCACGGTCCTCGGACGTCGGCTGCGTCGACATGCGCTGGATGTCCTGCATCATGTCGAGCCCCAGCGCGTAGGGATTGATACCCGAATAGCGCGGATCGTCGAAGGCCGGCTGGAATATCACATTGGCATGGTTGCGAAGGATCTCGAGCATGGCGCCTTCGCTGATCCGGCCCCGGTCGAAAAGCGAATTCATGATCGTGTAATGCACGAAGGTGGCGCAGCCTTCGTTCATCACCTTGGTCTGCCGCTGCGGATAGAAATATTGGGCGACGACGCGGACGATCCTCAGGATCTCCCGCTGCCAGGGCTCAAGCACCAGGCTGTTTTTTTCCAGGAAATAGAGGAGGTTCTCCTCGGGGAGCTTCAGCGACCGCTTTCGCTCCTCGGCCTGCCGCTCGGCTTCACCGGACTGGATGGCGGCCTTCGAGTGCGGGAGGGTCCGCCACAGATCGCTGTAGGACCGCTCTTCATATTCGAGACGGTCCCGAAGCCCTTCCCGCTGCTTCTCCGACGACAGTTTCGGCGGGCGCCGATACCTGAAGACGCCCTGCTCCATCAGCGCATGGGCTGCGTCAAGCACCGACTCCACGGCGGCAACGCCATGCTGCTCCTCGCAACGGGCGACGTAGGCTTTCGCGAAATCGAGGTAACCGAGGATGGCGGCGGCATCCGTCCATTGCCTGAACAGGTAATTGTTCTTGAAGAAATGATTGTGGCCGAGTGCGGCATGCGCGGTCACCAGGGCCTGCAAGGCCGCCGTGTTCTCCTCCATCAGATAGACGATGCACGGATTGGAATTGATGACGAGTTCGAAGGCGAGACCCCGGCCGCCTTTCCGGTAAAGCAGTTCCTCGTGCAGGAAATGCTTGCCGAACGACCAGTGGCGATACATCAGCGGCATGCCGACGGAGGAGTAGGCGTCGAGCATCTGCTCGGACGAGATGATCTCCATCTGCACGGGGTAGACGTCGAGGTGAAGCTCCTCCAGCGCGGTCGCCTCGATGACCTCGTGAATGCGCGCCAGCGTCCTGAAATCCCAGTCCGACCCGGAAAACAGTAGGCCGGACCTGCCTGCCTGCCCTCGCACGCGCATCTCCCTCAGCCGCTCTTCTGCTGCGTCGGCTGCCTGGAGAAGAGATGTCGAAACACCGGATAGATGTCGGCCGCCTTGGCGATGCGGCTCATCTGGAAGTTCGGCCATTTCGCCTCGACGGCGCTGTAGGCGTGCCAGAGCGACGTTCCGTTGACGGTGGCGCCAAAAATATGACTCTCGCGTTCGTCGATGATCTCGACATAGGCGAAATACTGGCACAGCCGCATTATCTGGCCGTCGAGGAGCGAGATGCAGCGCTCCGAATCCGTCGCGAAATTGTCGCCGTCGGAGGCCTGTGCCGCATAGATGTTCCAGTCGCTGCCCGGATACCGCTCCTCAATTATGCGCTGCATCTCCTCCAAGGCGGTGGAAACGACGGTGCCGCCGCTCTGGGTGGAATAGAAAAAGGTCTCCTCGTCGACCTCCTGCGCTTCGTGTGTATGCCGGATGAAAACGATTTCGGTCCGGTCGTAGCGCCGCTTGAGGAAAAGGTGAAGCAGCACGAAGAAGCGCTTCGCCATGTCCTTTTCGCGCTCGCCCATCGAGCCGGACACGTCCATCAGACAAAACATCACCGCATTGGCGTTGGGCACCGGCTGGGGGTCGAACCGGTTGAACCTTATGTCGACCGGATCGACGTAGGAGATCAGCCGGCGCCGGCGCTCCAGCCGTGCGAGTTCCTCGCGCAATGCCTCTATCTGCCGCGCTACGGCCGCGCTCGGCCGCCCGTTGTCGAGCCTTGAGATCTCCTCGGCAATGGCCTCCAGCGCCTCCCGTTTCGGCCGCCTCAGGGCGATCCGGCGGCCGTGGCTGTTGCGCATGGTGCGCCCGACATTGATGTTGGTCGGCGCGCGGGTGACCGCAAAGCCGGCGCGCCGCGGCTTGAATGCCACGACCTCCTTGAGATTGAGCTTGACCAGGTCCGGAAGCTCGAGGTCCTCGAAAAAGAGGTCGAGCACCTCCTCGCGCGACAGCAC
>JAJFMR010000007.1 GCA_020696915.1 Rhizobiaceae bacterium
CAACCGCTACTTTCTCTGCTACGTGCTCATCTGGATCGTCATCGGAAATGTGCTTGCCGGCCTCTTCCTTTCGGCGGGTCCGGCTTTCTACGGCGAGGTCACCGGTGACGCCACCCGCTTTGCCGGCCTGCTGGCATTCCTTCAACCCGGTGCCGGCGGCATGCATTCGGCAGTGACCGTGCAGGACTACCTGTGGACGCTTCATCGGACCGGCCAGACAGCCCTCGGCTCCGGCATCTCGGCTTTCCCCAGCATGCATGTGGCGCTGGTGACGCTCAATGCGATCTTCATCTTCGAGCGCAGCCGCGGATGGGGTTTCGCCGCCTTCGCCTATGTCGCACTGGTGGTGGCAAGCTCGGTGTATCTTGCCTGGCATTATGCGATCGACGGCTACGCCGCGGTCGCCATGACGCTCGTCATCTACGCCACGGTGCGGCGAGCAAGCCGCACGGCGGATTTCAAAGCTTCCTTAGGCCCACTTCCTCGACCAGATGGTTCGGCCCCTTCCGCAGGATGAGGTCGGCTCGCGGCCGCGTCGGTTTGATGTTCTCGCGCAGATTCTTCAGGTTGATATTGGTCCAGAGCCCCTCGGCGATGGCGCGGGCGGCATTGTCGGACAGGTGCGAATAGCGATGGAAGAACGAGTCCGGATTGCGGAAGGCCGTCTCCCTGAGCCGCATGAAGCGGGAGATGTACCATTCGCGGTTCAGGTCCTCGTCCGCGTCGATGTAGATCGAGAAGTCGAAGAAATCGGAAACGAAGGGCACGAAATTGCCGTCCTTGGGCAATTCGCGCGGCTGCAACACATTCAGGCCTTCGAAGACGAGGATGTCGGGCCGGTCGATCGTGACGAACTGGCCGGGGACGACGTCATAGGTCAGGTGTGAGTAGACTGGGGCCTGGACGTTGCGCTGCCCCGATTTGATGCCTGACAGGAACCGCAACAGCGCGCCGACGTCGTAACTGTCGGGAAACCCCTTGCGCTCCATCAGATTCTCGCGGCGCAGCACTTCGTTCCGATACAGAAAGCCATCGGTCGTGACGAGATCGACCTTCGGACTGGAGGGCCAACGCGCCAGAAGTTCCTTCAGGACGCGGGCGGTTGTGGATTTGCCGACGGCAACCGAACCGGCGACGCCGATGATGAAAGGTGTCTTCACTGCGTCCGAGACGTTCAGGAAATCCCGCCGCTGCCGGAACAGAAGCTGGCTTGCCTCGACATGGGCCGACAGGAGCCGCGACAGCGACAGATAGATGCGCTTGACCTCCTCGAGATCGACCGGATCGCCAAGTGAGCGGAGGCGGCGAATCTCCTCGGCGGAGAGGGTGAGCGGCGTGTCGGCCCGGAATTCCGCCCACCGCTCGGCCGAGAAGAGGCGATAGGGCGAATATCTTTCGGTTGCCAACTGGTCCGTGGGAAGGCCCTTCGCCGCGAGTCCGGACGTCGTCACGGCCGCGACGCCTTTTCCGAAAGCCCGGACTGGGATGTCCGGCGCTCGAGTTCGACCATCACTTCGGACAGAGGAATTCCGGCGAGTGCGAGCATCACCAACCAGTGATAGATAAGATCGGCACTCTCCGAAACGAGCGCCTTGTGGTCGTCCAGCAGCGCCGCAATCAGCGTTTCGATCGCCTCCTCCCCGAATTTCCTCGCGGCCTTGTCCCTGCCGCCCGAAAACAGCGTGGCCGTCCACGATTGTGGATCGCCCGAACGGCCCCGTTCGGCGATGATCCGCTCAAGATCGGTCAGCGAGAATGTCACGTGAGCCCTGCGAGGTTGATGCCGCGATGTCCAGCCGGATCGGCAGACCCGCTTGTGCCATGTGTGCCTTGGCCTGCGCAATCGTATAGGTTCCAAAGTGGAAGATCGACGCGGCCAGCACCGCCGTTGCGTGCCCGTCGCGGATTCCCTCCACCATGTGCTCGAGCGTGCCGACCCCGCCGCTGGCGATAACCGGCGCGCGCACTGCGTCGGCGACCGCGCGCGTCAGTTCGATGTCGTAGCCGGCCCGCGTGCCATCGCGGTCCATGGAGGTCAGGAGGATCTCGCCGGCGCCGAAGGCGACCACCTTCACGGCGAAGTCGACCGCATCGATGCCGGTGCGCCGGCGCCCGCCATGCGTGAAGATCTCCCAGCGGCCGACCTCGTGCGGTCCGGAGACCCGTTTGGCGTCTATCGCCGCGACGATGCACTGATTGCCGAACTTGTCGGCGGCCTCGGCGACGAACTCCGGACGGGCCACGGCGGCGGTGTTGATCGACACCTTGTCGGCGCCCGCGAGGAGCAGCCTGCGGATGTCGGCCACCTCCCGGATGCCGCCGCCGACCGTTAGCGGCATGAAACATTGCTCGGCCGTCCGGGCGACCACGTCGAAGATCGTCTCGCGGGCATCGGATGATGCCGTGATGTCGAGAAAACACAGTTCGTCGGCCCCGGCGGCATCATAGGCGCGGGCGCTCTCGACCGGATCTCCCGCATCGATCAGGTGGACGAAGTTGACGCCCTTCACGACGCGGCCATCCTTGACGTCCAGGCAGGGGATGACGCGTGCCTTGAGCGTCATGGGCGGACCGCGTCGAGCCGGCGCCGGCCGCGAGCACCGGCCAGCATGGCCAGGGCCTGTCCCGGGTCGATACGCCCGTCATAGAGAGCCCTGCCGGAGATGGCGCCTTCCAGTCTCGCTGCGTCGGGCATGGTCATGCGCTCGATGTCGGCATAGGAAGCAAGACCGCCCGATGCGATCACCGGTATGGAGACCGCGTCGGCCAGCGCGATCGTGGATTTCCAGTTGATGCCGGAGAGCACGCCATCCCGGTCGATGTCGGTGTAGATGATGGCCGCTATGCCGGTGTCCTCGAACCTTTTCGCCAGCTCGACGCTCCCCAGGCTCGACGTTTCGGCCCAGCCCTCGACCGCCACCTTGCCGCCGCGGGCGTCGATGCCGACGGCGACCCGCCCGGGAAAGCGCCTGCCGGCTTCCTTCACCAGGTCGGGATCGCGCAAGGCAGCGGTGCCGAGGACGACGCGCGATACTCCCCGCTCCAGCCATGCCTCGACGCTGGCAAGGGTGCGGATGCCGCCGCCGAGCTGGACCGGCTTTGCCGTGGCCGCAAGGATGGATTGGACCGCCTCGCCATTGCGGCTCTCGCCGGCGAAGGCGCCGTCGAGGTCCACTACATGCAGCCATTCAAAACCGTGGTCGGCGAAGGTCCTGGCCTGGGCCGCCGGATCGGTGTTGTAGACGGTCGCCCGATCCATGTCGCCGAGCTGCAGCCGCACGCATTCGCCGCCTTTCAGGTCGATGGCCGGGAAAAGAATCATCGGGATCAGGCGCCTTCGACGATCGCCAGATGACCGGTGGAGGACTGGCGGCGCAGCTTGAGCGCCTCCTGGTATTCCGGCGAATTGTAGCAGGCGAGCGCTTTCTCGTAGCTCTCGAACTCTATGACCGCGTGACGCGTTCCGGTCGGCCCCTCCGGGCTCTGGTACGGGCCTCCCCGCACAATGAATTTGGCCCCGTATCGGGCGAATGCCTCGGCATTCGCGGCGATGTATCTCTTGTAGTTTTCGGGGTCGGTCACGTCGACCATGGCGATCCAGTAGCCCTTTTTCATCAAGGTCTCCATTTCAGGAAATTGGCAATGAAAGCGAGGCCGAGCTGCTGGCTCTTCTCGGGGTGGAACTGGGTCCCTGCAAGATTGCCCTTGGCGACGGCGGCCGTCACCGGGCCAGCATAATCCGCGACAGCCAGGACATCATCATCGTCTCGAGCCTCCAGATGGTAGGAGTGCACGAAATAAGCGTGCAGGCCTTGGTCTCCGGTCCGGATTCCAGAAAACAGCGGATGCTGGTGTTTCACGTGAATCGTGTTCCAGCCGATCTGCGGAATCTTCAATGCGGGGTCTGACGGGGCAATTTCCCGGACATCTCCGGCGATCCAGCCGAAGCCGCGGGTGACCGTTTTTTCGAGGCCGCGTTCGGACATCAGCTGCATGCCCACGCAGATGCCCAGGAACGGCCTCGCCGCGGCGCAGGCAACCTCTTCGATCGCCTCGTACATGCCGGGCAGGGCTGCCAGTCCTGCCGCGCAATCGGCAAAGGCGCCAACCCCAGGCAGGACGATGCGGTCGGCACCGCGCACCGCATCGGCATCGGCAGTGAGCTCGATTCCGGCGGTCACGCCGGCCTCTCTTGCGGCTCTTTCGAAGGCCTTCGCAGCAGAACGCAGATTGCCCGATCCGTAATCTATGATGGCGACCCGCACCGGCTCACCTTCCGGGATAGTCGAACAGGCCGAGCGCCGGACCGTGCCCGAGTTTTCTCGCAGCCGCTACAGGCACGCCGACGCGCGGCGGCTGCCGGGCAGCCACCGATTCCTCCTCCAGGTAGCGAATTTCGGCTTCGTCGCGGCTGCCGGCCTCGATGACGCCGGTCTCCAGCCAGCCGCGCCGCCGGAGCGCGTTGAGACGCAGCGCCGGCCCCTCCAGACCGACAAAGAGGGACACCAGCAGGGAAAGGCCGGCCGCGAGAAAGCCGAGCCGCGCGACGTCGCCGAGCACGGTCAGCGTAACCGAGGCCGCAACAGCGAGGAGAGCCTCGATCCACAGCCTATGCCAGAGAAGCCATAATGGCGGAACGAGGAAGCCGAGCCAGGCGAAGCGGTCGCGCACCAGTTCGGCACGATCCGGGCTGACGCCCGATCCCGGCGGCTGCATCACGACATAGCTGGCCACGTCTATCCCTCGAGGCTGCCCTTGGTCGACGGAATGGCGTCCGGCTGGCGGGGATCGCGTTCGAACGCTGCGCGCAGCACCCGCGCCACCGCCTTGAAGCAGGTCTCCGCGACATGGTGGTTGTTGATGCCGTAATGGTTGACGACATGCAGCGTGACGCCGGCGTTCTGGGCGAGTGCATGAAAGAATTCGCGGACCAGCTCGGTGTCGAACGTGCCTATCTTCGGCGCGGAAAACTCCACGTGCCAGACCAGGAACGGGCGGCCGGAAACATCGATCGCGGCCCGTGTCAGCGTTTCGTCCATGGCCAGGTCGATGGAGGCGTAACGCATGATCCCGCGCCGGTCGCCGAGCGCCCGGGCAATCGCCTGGCCGATGGCAATGCCGGCGTCTTCGACGGTATGATGATCGTCGATGTGGCGGTCGCCGTCCACGTCTACGGTGATGTCGATCAGCGAATGGCGCGACAGCTGTTCGAGCATATGGTCGAAAAAGCCGACGCCGGTTGAAACTCGGGAGGACCCGGCCCCGTCGAGGTCGACGGAAACGGAAACCTCGGTCTCCTTAGTCTTGCGGCTGTAGTCGGCGGATCGGGGGGGCATCTGGCGTCCTGGGCCTTGGAACGCGCCTTCTACCACATGATCGGGGGAATGCCAGTTGCCCGCGCCGCGCGAACCGGCGGTGCCGGCGGACCGTCGGTTGGCAAGGCCGCGACCTATGCATACATAGGGCGAAACATCCTCGGCGTGCGGACCGTCCTCCGCGTTCGGCCAAATCGGAGCGCAACATGTCCAACGAACTGACCATGCACGCCACAACGATCGTGACGGTGCGCAAGGGCGGCAAGGTGGTGATTGCCGGTGACGGCCAGGTAAGTCTCGGCCAGACCATCATGAAGGGCAATGCAAAAAAGGTTCGCCGCATCGGCAAGGGCAACGTCATTGCCGGCTTTGCCGGCGCCACCGCCGACGCCTTCACGCTGCTCGAAAGGCTCGAGACGAAGCTCGAGCAGTATCCCGATCAGCTGACCCGGGCCTGCGTGGAACTCGCCAAAGACTGGCGAACCGATCGTTACCTGCGCCGCCTGGAGGCGATGATGCTCGTGGCTGACCGGAATGTGTCGCTGGCGCTCACCGGCACGGGCGACGTGCTCGAGCCGGAGCACGGCGTCATGGCCATCGGGTCGGGCGGCAACTTCGCGCTCGCCGCCGCACGGGCGCTGATCGACAGCGACGCCGATGCCGAGACGATCGCCCGCAAGGCAATGCGGATCGCCGCCGACATCTGCGTCTATACCAACCAGAACGTCGTTGTCGAAACCATCGATGATGCGGAGTGACCGGGAAAGCCGGCTTCCCACTGGTGACCTGTTCCGACCTGCCGATGCTGGGCTCATGGTTGCCGCGACCGCATGGTTGGAGAGCGCGGAACGCTCCGCATCGGCCAGTTCAACGACCTCCTGCCGATCGGCAGGCCATCCACGCCTGCGAGAAGACCGGATCGCCGGCTGTCGCCTGGACCGGCATTGGTGATGGTGCGCGACACCCCGCGGGAAGGTTGACCGCCGCATGACAACTCCGCGACCGCGTTTGCCGGCGGTGGCGTCCGCCCCCGGCGGTTGGCAGATCAGTGCATTGCTGGTCGCCGGCCTGGTCGTCGCCCAGGCCGTCGCCCTTTACGCAATGGGCCGGGAGCCAATCTGTGAATGCGGCACGATCAAGCTCTGGCACGGCGTGGTGATGAGCTCGGAGAACTCCCAGCACCTTTCGGACTGGTACACACCCTCGCATGTCATCCACGGCTTGTTGTTCTACGCGCTCTCGTGGGCGGTTTTTCCCCGTGCTTCGACGGGGCTGCGGCTGGTCATGGCAACCGGGGTCGAGTGCGCCTGGGAGATCACGGAAAACACCGACTTCATCATCGACCGCTATCGCGAAGGAACGATCTCCCTCGACTATTTCGGCGATTCGATCGTCAACTCGGTGGCCGACACGCTGGCCATGGTGCTGGGCTTTTTTGCCGCCGCCCGGCTTCCTATATCTGTCGTGGTTCTCCTGGCCCTTGCCGCCGAGATCGGAACGGGCCTCATCATCCGGGACAATCTGACGCTCAACGTGATCATGCTCCTGCATCCGTTCGAGCTCATCAGGCAGTGGCAAAGTGGACTCTAGAATATGACGACTTTTTCTCCCCGCGAGATCGTATCCGAGCTCGACCGCTTCATCATCGGGCAGAACGATGCCAAGCGCGCCGTCGCAATCGCGTTGCGCAATCGCTGGCGCCGCCAGCAGCTCGCGGGACAGATGCGCGAAGAGGTCATGCCCAAGAACATCCTGATGATCGGACCGACGGGCGTCGGCAAGACGGAAATCTCGAGGCGGCTGGCCAAGCTGGCCGGCGCACCCTTCATCAAGGTCGAAGCCACCAAGTTCACCGAGGTCGGCTATGTCGGCCGCGACGTGGAGCAGATCGTTCGCGACCTGGTCGAGGTGGCAATCGGCCTGGTGCGGGAGAAGATGCGTGAGGACGTCAAGGCGCGCGCGCACATGAATGCCGAGGAACGCGTGCTCGAGGCGCTGGTCGGCAAGACCGCAAGCCCGGCGACCCGGGACTCCTTCCGCAAGAAGCTCAGGGACGGCGAACTTGACGACAAGGAGATCGAGATCGAGGTGGCCGATACGGGGACCAGCGGCATGCCCGGCTTCGACATCCCCGGCATGCCGGGCGGCATCGGCGTCCTCAACATCAACGACATGCTGCAGAAGGCAATGGGGGGCAAGCGCACCAAGCAGCGCAAGACGACGGTCAAGGATTCATATCAGCATCTCATTGCCGACGAGTCGGACAAGCTCCTCGATCAGGACGAGGTAATCCAGAAGGCGCTGTCGGCCACCGAGAATGACGGCATCGTCTTCCTGGACGAGATCGACAAGATCGCGGCGCGAGACGGCGGCCTGGGCGCCGGTGTCTCACGCGAAGGGGTGCAGCGCGACCTGCTGCCGCTGGTCGAGGGCACCACCGTCTCGACCAAGTACGGGCCGATCAAGACGGACCACATCCTGTTCGTCGCCTCGGGAGCGTTCCATGTCTCGAAACCTTCCGATCTCCTGCCCGAGTTGCAGGGGCGTCTTCCGATCCGCGTCGAATTGCGGGCGCTCGAGAAGGGCGACTTCGTGCGCATCCTGACCGAGACCGAGGCAAGCCTCATCAAGCAGTACATCGCCTTGATGAAGACCGAGGGCGTCGAACTCGAATTCACCGATGACGCCATAGACTCACTGGCCGGCATCGCCGTGGACCTGAATGCGAGCGTCGAGAATATCGGGGCGCGGCGGCTGCAGACTGTCATGGAAAGAGTGCTCGACGACATCTCCTACAATGCCCCCGACAAGTCGGGCACCTCAGTCACCATCGACGCCGAATACGTGAAGACTCATGTCGGCGACCTGGCGAAGAACACAGATTTGTCCCGATTCATACTTTAAGAGGCGGACCGGCGCCGTCCGCTCCGAGCTTGCCACGGGCAACGAGGATGTGGCCGGCCGGCATCAATTGCCGCCGGATTTCGTCGGCGGGCTTGCCGGGTGCTCGACTCCAGCGCTAGCCCTTTCTAATCTGAAGGCCAAAGACTGAATTTGGGGTTGCGGCGGGGCGCATGATCAGCCAGTCATTCTTCGCGGCGTTGCTCTTCGCGGGCACTGTCTGTGCCGCAGCAGCGGCCACGATCGTACCGCCGGGCAACCGCTCGGCCGATCAACCTGGCGTTCCGGGCGCCTCGACCAAACGCACGAATGCCGGACGGACGACGTTCGAGGCGAAGTACCAAAAAATCTACAGGCTGCTCAGAAGGGACGAGGCGCTGCGCGCCAAGATCGCGGCCGCCGCCGCACAATACGCTATCGAACCCATCCACATCGTCGGCGCCATTGTCGGCGAGCACACCTATAACGTTGATGCCTACGACCGGCTTCAGACCTACTACGTGAAGGCGGTGGCTTATCTGAAGAGCGACGTGTCCTTCAGCTACCGGGGTGAGGACGTGACGGATTTCGTCCAGCGGCCGCAATTCGCCGCGTGCAGCGGCATCACCGGCAGTTACGAGCTGTGGACCTGCCGCGAGCTGGTGTGGGACCAGGTCTTTCGCGGCCGGAACGTGGATGGAACGGATTTCCCTGACGACCGCTTCAGCGCCACGTTCTTCCAGCCATTCTATGCAGGCCAGACCTTCGGGCTGGGCCAGCTCAATCCGTTGACGGCGCTTCAGATCAGCGACCTGGTGCACACCGTCTCCGGCCTCGCGCGTCTCGACGCCGAGCGTCCGAGCCAGGTGTATGAAACCATCATGGACCCGGACCTGACGCTGCCCTATGTCGCAGCGACCATCCGCAATGCGATCGACGCTTACCTGACGATCGCCGGCTTCGACATTTCGCAAAACCCCGGCATTACCGCCACGCTTTACAATGTAGGCAACCCGGAGGCGCGCGCTACGGCGCTCAGGGCCGAAAACGAAATGCGGCTGAGCGAGGGCCTGGAAGGCCGCCTTCCGGAAGAAAACTACTATGGCTGGCTGATCAATGAAAAACTGCCCGAATTGCGGACGCTCTTCTGAAGAAGGCTGACCGCGGCGGGCGCTGACAGCAAGTGTGCAAGCCGCCCTTCCGACCTTCAGTGCAGCTGCACTGGCTCGGCAGCGGGGCATTCAGCCGAATAGCGTTCCACCTCGGTCCGACGCCGTCGCGGGCGTCATCTCTCGTGCTGCGCGGACCGGCGCAGCCTGACGTAAAGAGCACCGTCTCCCCCGTGGACCCTTGCCGCATGGTCGTAGCTGGATACCAGGGCGCGGAAAGGCGGCGTCGAAAGCCAGGCCGGGACCTGACGCCTGAGCACCCCCTCGCCGCCCGCGCCCTTGCCTGTGATGATCAACGCGTAGCGGACACCGCTGGCGTGGGCCCGCTGCAGGAAGCCGAGCAGCAGCTGGTGGGCCTCGCCCTGCGTCAGACCGTGCAAGTCGACCCGGCCTTCGATTTGCAGCCGCCCCTTGGCAAGCTTCTCCAGCGAGGGACCGTCGAGCGAGTGTGAGACATGCTTGGCGTGGCGCGCAACTGGCGCGGGGGGCCGAACGAGCGGAAACTCCGGCCCGGCTGGCGGCACCGCTGACGCGACGAGCTCGGCGAGCGGCTTTTTGCCGGGCAGCGGTTTTGCGGTCCGTGCCACGAGGTTCCACAGAACACGGTCCTCGTCGCTCAGATGACTGACGGCGCGGGTGCTCATTCGGCGATTCCCCGCAGCATCGCCTTCGGCAAAAGGGCATGGAACTGCGCGGCATGCCGAACGACACCGGCGATCTCGCCCGCCGCGTCTCCGGAGCCTGCAAAAAGGTCGCCCCTGGCCGGGCCGGTGATCGCCGAGCCGGTGTCCTGGGCGATCATCAGGCGACGGAACGGTCTTGCTTCGAACGCCAAAAGCGACGGTGCATCGATGTAGAAGGGCGTCGCGAAAGTATGGAGCAGGCGGTCGACGGCGAGCGAGCGGCCGGCCGTCAGCGGAACCTTCGCCGCGGCGACGGGTCCGAGCGACGGATCCTCGACGGCGGCTTCCCGAAAGAAGATGTAGGAGCGATTCTGCTGGAGGATTGCATCGACCCGTCCTGGATTGCGGCACAACCACGCACGGATCGACTGCATCGTGACGCTTCCGGGAGGGATTTCCCCGAGTTCCACCAGTATGCGCCCAATTCCGGTAAAGCGCTGTCCGGACTTCCCGTCATAGGTTATCCGCGTCAGCCTGCCGTCCGTCATCTTCAGCCGCGCCGCACCCTGCACGTGAACGAAGAACGCATCGACCCTGTCGGCCAGCCAGGCAAGTTCCAGCCCGGCTCCCGCGAGCGCCCCGCTTTCAATGGCCCGGCGATCGAAATACTCCGCCAGGCCGGAAGGCGTCCGGCGCCCGAAGGCAAGATACGGGTCCATGCCGGCGGGCCGGTTGCGATCATCGATCTCGACGAGATCGGCCGGCCGCGACAGAATCGGAACGGAGAACCGATCCGTCCGGACGGGAGATGCATCGACCACAGGCTCGTAGAAGCCGGTGACGAAGCCCGGCAATGCTTCAGCGGTCTCGATGCGGGCCGGAGCAAAGTGACGCTCGAAGAACTGCCTCGCCGCCGTGGTATGAGCCGGGGGCGTGTGGCGCGCCTCATCGAAGGCAGCTTCGAAGGCGGCCGCCTCGACGCCGAGCCCGCCGGTTCGGTACGGTCTGCTCAGAACCTGAAAGGCGGAGCGGCGAAAGGCGGCGAAAGCCGCCAGATGATCATCGACGTGCCATCCGGCGAGGTCGCCGAAGGCAGCCGCCCGAAACAGCGGCGACAGCGCCACGGCCGAAACCCCCCCGCTGGGGCAGCCGCGGCTCAGTCCTCGGCCTCCGTCGCCACGAGCTTCCAGTTCGGGTCGCGCGAACGGGTGTCGCGGGAAAACGTCCAGACGTCCTTCACCTCGGCCACCGTTTCGGGGTCACCGTCGACGACTTCACCAGCCTTGTTCCGCGTCGCGGAGATCAACTCGCTGACGATCCGCAGCGTCACGTGCGACTCGCTCCCCTTCATCTCTGCCGAGACGATGTCGGCCTTGTCGATGCCGACGAAGGACGACTGGATCTTCTCGGCTTTCGCCTCGCGATCGGCAATCGCCGCGACGAAACCGTCATAGACTTCCCGGGACAGCAGATTCTTCAATGTCTTCCGATCGCCGTCCGCATAGGCCATGACGATCATCTCATACGCCATCTTGGCGCCGTCGACGAAGGTCTTCGGATCGAAGGAGGGATCGGCATCCTTGATGGCGCGCAGGCCGCGATTGAGATCGGTTCCGGGCTTCGCGAAGGCGTCGATTGCCGCATAGGCTTCGTCATTGTTTTCACCGGAGGTGCGCTTGCGCGGCAAAGAAACGACATTCTCGGGCTTGCCCGATGCGTCCTTCGGGGTTCGCGCCGCCGTGTAGGGGTCGAAAGGCGGACGCTCGTGGCCGGTCCGACGCCCCAGAACGTTGCGCAACTGAAAGAAGATCACTACCGCCGCGACCAGAAAAAAAATCGTGCCGAAGTCGAAGAATTCCATATCTTCCGCCAATCGCTCCTGCCCGAAGCGGCGGGGTCCGACCTGCCGTGCCGCGTGCTTCAATACCTGCATATAGAACGCATGCCGCCATCATTCAAATGCACTGGTCTCGTACCTATCTCCCACATGACGGGGCGGCCGGTTCTGCCGCCCGACCACGGAAACCAGACGACAATGCGCTCACCCTTCCCTCTCCTGCTCGTGGCGGCACTGCCGCTCCTCGAGATCGCAGGTTTCGTTGTGGTCGGCGGCGCCCTCGGCGTTCTGCCGACCCTCGCGCTGGTGATCGCCACGAGCATCGCCGGCTCGTTGCTGCTGCGCATCCAGGGTTTTGGAACATTGAGCCGAATACGCCGAATGCTCGAGACCGGCGGCGATCCCGGCCGCGAAGTCGCGCACGGAGTGATGATCATGGCAGCAGGGATCCTTCTCATCATTCCCGGTTTCGTGACAGACCTGCTTGGCGTGCTCCTGTTCCTGCCGCCGGTGCGGGATCTGGCCTGGCGCGCATTCAGCCGGACCGCCACCGTCAGCCGCGCGCAGCGCCGGACGCGCGGCTTCGACCCCGGGGCTGCTGGCCCGGGCGAAGCAGCGCGAACGATCGACCTCCATGATGGCGATTATTCGGCCAGCCCCCAAAGGCCATGGCGGCGCACCGAAGAATGATCGGAGGCCGCACCCCGGGGCGCGTTGACGAAGCGCTGTCCAGGCTGCCATCAGGCTGCCGTGACCAACCTTGTGCTGCCATTCCTGCCATGCTAGCCAACGCCCGATTTCGAAAACCGGCCGCGCTGCGGCCGAAGCAAGGGACTCGGCTGATGGCCAAAGAAGAAAACAAGGCGGCTGCCGGCGGCAACGGCAATGCGGCCAAGCCGACGCTCAACGTGCTTGCCCAGTATGTTAAGGATCTGTCTTTCGAAAGCCCGGGCGCGCCCAAATCCCTGCGCGGCCGAGACAAGGCGCCGAGCATCGGCATCAACGTGAATGTCAACGCCAATCCGCTTTCCGAGAAGGAATTCGACGTCAACCTGACACTGTCGGCAAAGGCTTCCTTCGACAAGGACGTGCTGTTCAACGTCGAACTCGTCTACGGCGGCGTGTTCCGCATCGAGGGCTTTCCGCAGGAACACATGCTGCCGGTGCTGTTCATCGAATGCCCGCGGCTTCTGTTTCCTTTTGCCCGCCAGATCATCGCTGAGGCGACTCGCAACGGGGGCTTCCCGCCATTGATGCTCGACCCGATCGATTTCGCGCAGATGTTCCAGCAGAAAATGGCCGAGGATGCGGCCAAGGCGAAGGTCCAGGTAAGCTAGACTGCCCAAGCGTACCGGTCGGCCTTCCGACAGGCCCCTAACCCGAGGCGACTTCGACGGCGGGGCTTCGAGCCGGGGGCGATGCGATGAATTCAGCTCGCCTGAGCCACACCGCCTTCTCGCCAAGCTCGGCGACCAGAAGAAGGTGGGCGCTGCGCTCGCTCTCCGTAAGCCTCGGTGCCAGCGCAGTTGGCCGCTGGCGGATCACGATGCCTTGATCGTTGCCGGTCTCGAGGAGGCCTGCATCGACCGAGGGCAGAGGCTCGAAGCCCAGGGCCGCCTGCCGGCCGCCAATCAGCTCGAGGTAAACCTCCGACAGCAGCTCCGAATCGAGGAGCGCCCCGTGCCTGATGCGATGGCTGTTGTCGATGCCGTAGCGGCGGCACAGCGCGTCGAGCGAGTTGGGGCCGAGCGGGTGCCGGCGCCGGGCCAGCGCCAGCGTGTCGACCACCCGATGCGGCACCACCTCCTGTGCTCCGATGCGCGCCAGTTCGGCGTTGACGAAGGCCATGTCGAAGCCGGCATTGTGGGCAACCAGATTGGCACCGTCGATGAACGCCAGGAACTCATCCGCAATGGCCTGAAAGATCGGCTTGCCTGCCAGTTCCGCCGCGCCGATGCCGTGTATTGCGTAGGCCTCCGGATCGACGCTCCGGCCCTGCGGATCGATGTAATGATGGAAGGTGCGTCCGGTCGGAAAACGGTTGACGAGTTCGACGGCCCCGATCTCGATGATCCGGTCCTCGCGAGGATCGAGCCCGGTAGTTTCCGTGTCGAAGATTATCTCGCGCAAGACAGAATCACTCCTTAGCGCCGAATCATGGAGCCCTTGGCGGGCTGCCGCAAGTTCAAGTCCGTGCCTCGGCTGGCTTTTCCCCGGTGAGGGTGGCGATGATGACCGCCACTGCCCGGCGCGCCTCGTCCATGCCGGCTCCGGTGTCGATGATGAAATCGGCGCGGCGGCGCTTTTCTGGGTCGGGGACCTGCGCAGCCAGGATC
The DNA here is from genome assembly GCA_020696915.1 of Rhizobiaceae bacterium. Classification (GTDB taxonomy): domain Bacteria; phylum Pseudomonadota; class Alphaproteobacteria; order Rhizobiales; family Rhizobiaceae; genus JAJFMR01. The sequence goes on from JAJFMR010000007.1 coordinate 14,161, forward strand.
GCCTCGAATTTTTCCGCTGTCATGCCGGGTCGCGACAGCACGCGCTCGCGCTGGACCTCCGGCGGGGCGGTAACAACGACGATCCTGTCGACGCGGTCGCGCCCGCCGGTTTCGAAAAGCAACGGAATGTCGAGGACGACGAGCGGCGCGCCGGCGGCCTTCTGACGAGCCAGGAACCTGTCCGCGTCGGCGCGGACCAGCGGGTGGACTATGTCTTCCAGCTTTTGCAGTGCGATCGGATTGCCGAGCACGGTACTCGCCAGCCTGGTCCGGTCGACCATTCCATTAACCGTCGTGCCAGGAAATGCCGCCTCGATCAGTGGTGCAGCCGCCGACGCGTAGAGCCGGTGCACGGCCTCGTCGGAATCGTGGACCGGGACACCGGCGGCCTGGAACATCTTCGCCGTGGTCGACTTTCCCATGCCGATGGATCCGGTAAGGCCGACCACGATCATCGAACTCGTTCCAGACCCGCGGCTATCGTCTTGCCAAGCCGCCCCGCAACGGAGGGCCGCCGCCAGAACCAACGCTGAAAAGGCACCTTGAGCCAGAAGCGATCGATTGCCGGAGCGCGCGGATGCGCCACCGGATGGCCGCAGACGCAGGTCGTTGTCACGGCATCACCCATCGACGGCACCCAGTTCCCGCAGTGCGGCGAGAACGGCGAGCAGTGGCAGACCGACGATCGTGAAAAAGTCACCCTCGATCTGGTCGAAGAGCTGGATGCCCCTGCCCTCGACCTGATAAGAGCCGACGCTCGACAGCGCCTCGTCTCCGACAGCCGCCAGGTATCGCCCGATGAAGGCCGGCTCGAGCACCCGCATGGTCAGGCTTGCCACGCCGACATGCCGCCACAGCGTCTCGCCATTGCGGGCCAGGACGGCGGCGCTGTTCAACTGATGCGTTTTCCCCGACAGTGCCAACAGATGTCGGCGCGCATCCTCCATGCTCCGCGGTTTGTGAAAGATACGGTCGCCAAGCGCCAGCGTCTGATCGCAGCCCAGCACCAGGGCCTCGGGCCGCTTTGCACTGACGTCGAGCGCCTTGGCTTCGGCCAGGATCAAAGCGACATCGTCAGGGGTGGCGCCGCTTCCTTCGAGCGAGGCTTCCACCGCGCGCTCGTCCGTCGAAGCTGGGACGGAATCCACCGTGACGCCGGCATTATCCAGAATTTTCCTGCGGAATGGACTGGCCGAAGCGAGGATCAGTCTTTCGGACATGTTCAATCCACTTCCGTTATTCGGCTCCGCAGTGCCTGCTGCCTTCCGTGGCTTAACGTGCCCTGCCGCGCAGGGCAACGATTGCGGCCGCCGTCTCCTCGATCGAGCGACGGCTGACATCGATGGTTGGCCAGCCGTGCCTCGTGCAGATCTGGCGCGCATAGGCCAACTCCTCCGAGATCGCGGCGCGGTCGACATAGAACTGCGAATCGTAGCCCGCCGAGGAGCCCAGAACCCGGTTCTGGCGGACATGCGCGATACGTTCGGCCGTGGCGATGAGTCCGACGATGAGCGGCCTTCTGGCAGTTATCAGGCTGTCCGGCACCGGCACGCCGAGAACGATCGGTATGTTGGCGGTCTTGATGCCGCGATTTGCCAGATAGATGCTGGTCGGGGTCTTGGACGTCCGCGAAATTCCGACGAGCACGATGTCGGCATCCTCGATGTCGCCGGGCAGTTGTCCATCGTCATGCTCCATGGTGAAGTTCAGGGCATCGATGCGACGGAAATATTGGGCATCGAGAACGTGCTGCGCGCCCACCCGGCGACCAGCCGGGGTTCCGAGGTACGATTGAAAGACGGTGAGTACGGGTTCCAGGACCGAGACGCAGGGCAAGCCCATGGCGGTACAGCGTTCATCGATGCGCCGCGCAAGGGTTTGCTCGACCACCGTGTAAAGGACGATACCCGGCTCCGCCTCTATGTCTTCGAATACCTTCATCAGCTGTTTCTCGGTGCGGATCAGCGGATAGATGTGCTCGATTGCCCTTGCGTCCTTGTATTGCGCCGACGCCGCCCTGCCTGCCGCAAGCAGGGTTTCACCGGTCGCATCGGAAATCAGGTGGAGATGAAAGAAGCTGTGGGGTTTGTGCACAGGGGCGGCCCGCAATCTGTGGTCGAATGTGGAAAAAGACGGCGGCGAAGGCGCCGCCTGTCGATCGACTGTATCAGATGGCATTCTGTCCACAATTCGTATGCCGGGCAGCCGAATTGCCGAATGGGCATGAGATCGGGGAAAGACGGGGGTTCGTTGATTGAAGGGTCACAGGCACTATCTTGCGGGCGAGGGTCAAGTCACGGCGGCGAAAGGTGAATTTCGGCTCGTCCCCGGTCTTCTTCTTGTCCCCGGCATGGCCGTCATCGGGAGAGCGGCGGAGCGCGGCAACATGCGATCTGGGGAAAGACCGGGATCTCCGATTCTCACAGAGTCAAAGAATCAGAAGATCTTTAAAAATGAATCTTGGTTTTTAAGAGGGGCCAGATGGCTGACCGGATCGCGCTAGACGTACTGAAGGGAAAGACGGTGTTCCCCCCGCCAGTCTGGCTGATGCGGCAGGCGGGACGCTATCTTCCGGAATACAGGGAAACGCGGCGCCGGGCGGGCGGGTTCCTCGACCTCTGCTACGATCCGGCGTTCGCCGTTGAGGTCACCCTGCAGCCGATCCGCCGTTTTGGATTCGATGCTGCCATACTCTTTTCGGACATACTGGTGGTGCCACACGCGCTCGGCCGCGACCTGCGGTTCGAGGATGGCAGCGGACCTTTGATGACGCCCATCGCCGCCGAACAGATAGAACGGATCGACGTCAGTGGTTTCCATGAGCGTCTGGCCCCCGTCTATGAGACGGTCCGACGGCTGCGAAGCGAATTGCCCGAAACCACGACGCTCATCGGTTTCTGCGGAGCGCCATGGACGGTCGCAACCTACATGATCGCCGGACGTGGATCGCCCGACCAGGCCGCCGCCCGGTTGTTCGGCTACAGATGGCCCGATGCCATGCGCACGTTGCTGGCGTTGCTCGCCGATGTCTCTGCAGCCTATCTGATACGGCAGATCGAGGCCGGTGCGGATGCCGTGCAGATTTTCGACTCCTGGTCGGGAGTCCTCGATGGGGAGAGCTTCGGCTGCTTCTGTGTCGAACCGGTAGCGGCAATCGTGAAACAGGTGCGTGCCGCGCATCCGCAGGTGCCGGTGATCGCCTTTCCAAAGGGCGCCGGCAGCCGCTACGTCGGGTTTCGGAAGGCGACCGGTGCGGCAGCCATCGGTCTCGACTGGACGGTGCCGCTGGATCAGGCGCGGATTATCCAGCAGGAGGGAGTTGTGCAGGGCAATCTCGATCCGCAGCGGCTGGTGGCGGGAGGGCGCGCACTGTCGGATGGAGTCGGTGCGATACTGAGGGAACTGGGCGGCGGCCCGCTGGTCTTCAACCTTGGTCATGGCATTACGCCGGAAACACCGATCGGCAATGTCGAGGCGATGCTCGATCAGATCAGAAGGAGGCCGCCGAGATGACCGCGCACGGGGAAAGGGTTACTGCGGGTCGAGCGGCTGCAAGGGGGGCCTTGAGCCTTGTCCTGCTTGCCGGCATCGCGGCGATTCTTGTCATGATCGTGCCTTCGGGCCTGTATGACTGGATCAAGGCCGCTCACGTCGTGGCGATCATCGCCTGGATGGCAGGCATGCTCTATCTGCCGCGTCTCTTCGTCTATCACGTGGCTTCGCCGGCCGGTTCTGAGGCGTCCGAGACGTTCAAGATCATGGAACGGAGGCTGCTGCGCGCCATCATAAACCCCGCCATGATGGCGTCATGGAGCTTCGGTCTGTGGCTCGCCTGGGAGGGCTTCCGGTTTTCGGCCGGCTGGCTGCATGCCAAGCTCGCTGCGGTGGTCGCGCTCTCGGCGGTGCACGGCTACCTGGCCGGAGCGGTGCGGCGGTTTGCCGAAGATAGCAACCGGAAGTCGGCCCGCCATTGGCGGATCGTCAACGAGATCCCTACATTGCTGATGATCGTCATCGTCGTGCTGGTCATCGTGAAGCCCTTCTGAAGTTTTGTGATGATTTGGCTCCTTGCTCTTTGCCGGGTCCGCCGCTAAAAGACGATTCTTCCTTCCGTCCAGCGCCGCCTCCACGCCCCCGTCAGGCCGCCTTCGACGCTCAATCGCGTTTTCAGTCGCCCCTTCCCCGTGCCGCCCGCTCAGAGTCCATCCATGCAAGAAATGAAGCTGCAGGAATTCAAGAACAAAAAGCCGCCGGAGCTGATCGCCTTTGCGGAGTCGCTGGAGGTCGAGAATGCCAGCGTGATGCGCAAGCAGGAATTGATGTTTGCGATCCTCAAGAAGCTGGCGCAGCAGGAAATCGAGATCGTCGGTGACGGCGTGGTCGAGATTCTGCAGGACGGGTTCGGGTTTCTGCGCTCCGCCAATGCAAACTACCTGCCGGGTCCCGACGACATCTACATTTCCCCCTCCCAGATTAGGCGTTTTTCGCTAAAGACCGGGGATACCGTCGAGGGGCCGATCCGGAGCCCGAAAGAGGGCGAGCGCTATTTTGCGCTGCTCAAGGTCAACACCATCAACTTCGACGATCCGGAGAAGATCAGACACAAGATTCACTTCGACAATCTGACGCCGCTCTATCCCACATCGCGGCTGCGCATGGAGATGGAGTCGCCGACGTCGAAGGATATTTCGGCGCGGGTCATCGACCTGGTGGCCCCGCTCGGCAAGGGGCAGCGCGCCCTGATCGTGGCCCAGCCACGTACCGGCAAGACGGTGCTATTGCAGAACATTGCCCATTCGATCACTGCCAACCATCCGGAATGCTATCTGATCGTCCTGCTGATCGACGAACGCCCCGAGGAGGTGACCGACATGCAGCGCTCGGTGAAGGGCGAGGTCGTCTCCTCGACGTTCGACGAGCCGGCGGCCCGCCACGTTCAGGTTGCCGAGATGGTCATCGAAAAGGCCAAGCGCCTGGTAGAGCACGGGCGCGACGTGGTGATACTGCTCGACTCCATCACCCGCCTGGGTCGCGCCTACAACACGGTCGTGCCGTCCTCCGGCAAGGTTCTGACCGGCGGCGTGGATGCAAATGCCCTGCAGCGCCCGAAGCGCTTCTTCGGCGCGGCGCGCAACATAGAGGAAGGCGGCTCGCTGACCATCATCGCCACGGCGCAGATCGACACCGGCAGCCGCATGGACGAGGTCATTTTCGAGGAGTTCAAGGGCACCGGCAACTCCGAGATCGTCCTCGACCGCAAGGTGGCCGACAAGCGGATATTCCCGGCGATGGACATTCTCAAGTCGGGGACCCGGAAGGAAGATCTGCTCGTAGCCAAGCAGGACCTGCAGAAGATCTTCGTGCTTCGGCGCATTCTCGCTCCTATGGGCACGACTGATGCGATCGAGTTCCTCATCGACAAGCTGAAGCAGACCAAGTCGAACACCGACTTCTTCGATTCGATGAACACCTGATCGAATCGGCTACGTAACATTCCTGACCGGAAGTGCGATGGGCGAAAGCGACTCCATCGTCGCATTGTCTAGCGGCCGGCTTCCGGCCGGAATAGCTGTTTTGCGCCTATCCGGTCGGCAGTGTCGATTCGCGCTGGAAACGATCTGCGGCAGCGTTCCCGAACCTGGACATGCAACGCTGTCGCGGATCGGAGACGGCGAAGGCAACGTCCTCGACGAAGGAATCGTCCTTTTTCGCGAAGGGCCGCGCTCATTCACCGGCGAGGACGTCGCCGAGTTTCATCTTCATGGGGGAAAGGCTGTGGTTGCCGCGGTGCTCGAGCTGCTGACCGGCCTGCCGGGAATTCGGCACGCCGAAGCCGGTGAATTCACCCGGCGGGCATTTTTGAACGGCCGGCTGGATCTGCTCGAAGCCGAAGCGATGGCCGACCTCATCAATGCGGAAACCGAGGCGCAGCGCCGATTGGCTGTCTACAACAAGGAAGGTGCGCAGTCGACGCTCTATGGAGAATGGCGGTCACGTCTGATCCAGTCTCGCGCCTTGATCGAGGCGGAGCTCGATTTCTCCGATGAAGCCGATGTACCCGGATCTGTGGCTGATCGTGTGTGGCCGGCGATTTCCGACCTTGCCGCCGAGATCCGCCGGCATATCGAGGCCTATCGGAAGGCAGAGATCATCCGGGACGGATTCGATGTGGTCATCGTCGGCCCCCCCAACTCCGGAAAGTCAAGCCTTCTGAATACGCTGGCAGGCAGGGACGCGGCCATCGTATCGGACGAGCCGGGCACCACGCGCGACCTGGTCGAGCTGGCGCTCGACCTCGACGGGATGAAGGTAAGACTCACAGACACAGCGGGCTTGCGTGAGGGTGCCGATAAAGTAGAAGCCGTCGGAATCGCCAGGGCACGCGACCGTGCCGAGCAGGCGGATCTTGTACTTCAGCTCGAGGCCTGTGATGGGCCCTCCTCGTTCTATGCTGGCGCGGGCCCGAAATTCGTTCCAATCGGTACCAAGGTCGACTTGCTGGACAACGCCGGAAGGCAGGTTGCCAAGGCGCGCTTCGCGTTTCTCGTTTCCTCCGTGACTGGCGAAGGGATTGTCGAGCTGATGAACTTTCTCGGCTCGCGTGCCGCGTCTGCTGCGGGAGCTGCGGGCGACGTCCTGCCGTCACGATCCCGCCATGTTGCGTTGTTGCGAGACGCCGCCGAAGCGCTCGAGCACGCTGTGGCGGCGGAGCACCAGGCACTGGAGCTGCGGGCCGAGGAACTTCGCTACGCCGCCGAGCGTCTCGGCCGGATATCCGGTGCGGTCGACGTCGAGGACCTCCTGGACGTTGTGTTTTCCCAGTTCTGCATCGGAAAATGACAAACGGGACGATGATTCGCGTGAAACCAGGAACCGTGTGTTTCTGGCGTTTCACGTGAAACGTGTGCTAAGCCGTCGCATTCGCCTTGGTCGAAGCAGGTCCGAAAATGTCATGAATCAAAGGTTTGACGTCATCGTCGTCGGCGGCGGGCATGCGGGATGCGAGGCCGCTAGCGCCGCCGCCCGCTTCGGCGCGTCGACCCTGCTGATCACACTCCGCGCCGACGGGATCGGGACGATGTCCTGTAATCCCGCTATCGGCGGTCTCGGCAAGGGCCATCTGGTCAGGGAGGTCGATGCGATGGACGGCCTGATGGGCCGGGTTGCGGAAGCGGCCGGAATCCAGTTCCGGCTTCTCAATCGTCGAAAAGGGCCGGCCGTGCGCGGCCCTCGCGCGCAGGCCGACAGAAAGCTATATTCGGCCGCGATGCAGCGGGCGGTCGCCGAACAGCCGGGGTTGCAAGTGCTGGAAGGCGAGGTAGCCGATCTCGAACTGCGGGGCGGCGCTCTGTCGGCGGTGATCCTGAGCGATGGCCGGCGCCTGGTCTGCGGGGCGGCGGTTCTCACCACCGGAACCTTCCTGCGAGGCTTGATCCATATAGGAGAGATGCACTTCCCAGCCGGGCGAATGAACGAGAAGGCCTCCACCGCCCTGTCCGCAACGATCAGCCGGGCGGGCTTTCGCCTTGGCCGGCTGAAAACCGGGACGCCGCCGCGGCTCGACGGGCGCACCATCGACTGGGCGTCGCTTGCGAAGCAGGCAGGCGACGACGTGCCGTTGCCGTTCTCCCTTTTGACAGGCCGTATCGAGAACCGGCAGATCGAGTGCGGCATAACGCGGACGACGCCGGAGACACATACTGTCATTCGACAGAACATTGGGCGCTCGGCAATGTATTCGGGTTCGATCGAGGGAATTGGTCCAAGATACTGCCCCTCGATAGAAGACAAGATCGTGAAGTTTGGCGATCGCGACGGGCATCAGGTGTTTTTGGAGCCGGAAGGTCTTGAGGACTACACTGTTTATCCCAACGGGATCTCCACATCGCTGCCCGAAGATGTTCAACGTGCGATCCTGAAGACGATTCCAGGGCTGGAGCGGGCTATCATGACGCAGCCTGGATATGCGATCGAATACGATCACATCGATCCG